>JALHPA010000060.1 GCA_022842745.1 Pirellulales bacterium | reverse complement strand
TTCTCACGGCTGATCGTCGCCCCCGATTTCACCAGCGCGTTCGCCAACTCGAGCGCCTCCTGGCGGTTCTCCGTGCTTCCTCGCCGCAACCGCAAATAGGCCTTCAGCCGCATCACCTCTGGGAAAGCGTCTCCCCCGGCGCCGAGCTTGGCCAACCACTTCTCCGCGTTCTGATTCCCCTCTTCCGTTCCGCGCGAAGCCTCCATCAACGCCAGGTTCTGGGTGATGGCTCGATTTTCCGGCTGGAGCGCCGCCATTTCTTCCCAGCAGCGGATCGATTCCGCCATATCCACGCGTTGGAAGTAGTCGGCAGCCCGTCGCAATGCCAACAGCTTTCGGTCGGCTGGCGCGGTTCGGCACGCATCGCGATAACGCTTCGTCGCGTCGTTACGATTGCCCATCAATTCGTAGCTTTGAGCCACCGCCAAATGACGGCGATCCTCAGGCAGCTTCTCCTCCTTGTCCATCTGGTCAATCAACGTCTGCACGTCCGCAGGACGTTTTTGCCGCATCAAGAATTCGGCCAGCGCCAGCCAGATTCCCGCTTCGCCTGGGCTTAGCTGCACGGCTTTGCGGAGAGCCGGTTCCGCTTCGCTGGCCCGGCCGGAGAGCGATAGTAGGTATCCCAACCGTACTTGCACGTTGCCGTCGTTGGGCTTCCGCTTCGCCAGTTCTTGCGTGATCAGCAATGCCCGGTCCAAAGCGCCAGATTCCAGGTAGAACAGATTCGTCGCGTCCAGCGCCCCGACCCGTTCCGCGACCCGGTTTTCAATCATTCCAATGTACTTGCCGATCTCCCCCTTGCGGCCCTGACGCTCGAGCAGTTCCACGATCTGCAAGATCACGTCGATCCGCCGGGTGCCAGCGTTGATCGCCTTGTCCAGTTCTACGATCGCCTCCTCGGCCTTGCCG
Source organism: Pirellulales bacterium (assembly GCA_022842745.1). Lineage (GTDB taxonomy): Bacteria > Planctomycetota > Planctomycetia > Pirellulales > JALHPA01 > JALHPA01. Next base: position 8,504 of record JALHPA010000060.1, on the reverse strand, counting down.
CGTGCGATCAGCAACTGGGCGCTCAGCACCAGGCCCGACGGCCAATTGGGACGTCGGCTCCGTATCTCTGTCGCCAGTTTCTCCGCCTCAACAAATTCCGGCTGCGTGGTCCGTTTGGATTGGGCCAGCAACCGCCGCGCTCGCAAGTCGCGCCACAGGCAGCCATCGCCCCCTTCCACTTGCTTGAGTTTCGCTTCCAGCGTCTCGGCGTCGCCGTACTCCTTTAGTTCCATGGCGATTTCCGCCGCCCTTTGCACTTCCGCCAGCGCGGCGTCCGGTTGCAGCGCCAACTTGCGGAATTGCCCCAGGGCCTTGCGCGAGTCTCCCGAACGTGCGGCGACCTGCGCCAGAGCACCCTCGATCAACCGTTGGTCGACCGGCGTCCGTCCGCTCATCCCGGCCTTCAGGGCCTCTTCCGCCTCGGCAAACTTCTTGCGCTCTGAAGACAAAGCGGCGCGCACCAGCAACGTGCCGACAGCCTGGGGTTCGAGCTTCTCCAGTTCCGCAAACGAACGATCCGCTTCCGCCGGTTGCTGCCACGCCTCGTAGAACAGCGGAAGCTGCCTGCGCAGGTTGATGTTGGTCGGAAACTTCTCCTCCACCTCGCGCAACTGTTCCACGGCCTTGCCCGGCTGATTGCGCAGCCACGACACCCGGGCATTGACCACGCCAATCTCCAGTCCCAGGTCCTTCGACTCGGGTTTCTTCTGCAATTCTGCGAGGGCTTGTTCGACACGGGCCAGGGCCTCCTCGTTGGCGGCGGTCTGCAGCGTCAACCGGATCATTCCCAACCAGGCGGCAACTGGCGCGTCCGGTTCGCCCAATACAAGGTCGTAGTGTTGCAAGGCTTGCGATGGCAAGCCGGCCGCCTCCAAGGACTGCGCGGCGCGCAAATGGATAGCCGACTGACTCTCCTTCCGCGGGTCCATTGCTGCTAATTCGTTCAATGCCGCGGCGGCTTGTTCCCAGCGTCCGAGCCTTTCCGCCGCCTGAGCGATTCCCTGGTAGCAACGAAGCTTTATTTCCAGCGTCCTGGCCGAGGATTTCGGCAGGCCGAGTACCACGGGCTGGAAGCTGCTTAGCGCTCCTTCGAAATCCTTCTTGGCCAGTTTCCATTGCCCTCGCAACACCTGAGCTTGCAATCGATCCTCAAGAAACGCCTTTTCCTCGAATTGCCGCCCCAGTTGTTCGAACAGACGTTCCAACGATCCCAGCGTCTTGTCGGCGTCATCCAGTTTGCCCGTCTGCAATTGCAACTGTATCCGCAGGAACGCGAACCCGTACGGTTCGTTGTCCCCCACCACTTTCTTCATCTCGTCCAGTTTTGCCAGTGCGGCATCGGGCTGCCCCTCCTCCTGAATCAACGATACCAGCCGATACCACGCGTTCAGGTTCTTCGGGTCCGCCGCGATCGCATTCTCCAGGTATTTTTTCGCGGCCGCCCGATCCGGAGATTTGCCTTGCCCCGGATTGAGCGCCCGAACGCTGGCCAGAAGCAGCACCTGGGAATCGTTGGGAGACAACGACAGCGCGCTGTCGAGATCCGCGTCCGCCCCTGGCACGCCGTAACGGCTGCGATACTCGTAGCGCACCGCCCAGGCCGTCCCGTCTTTCGTATTCTGGGTCACCAGATTGTTCATGATCTGGTCCGCACCCGGCACATCGTCCATCTTCTCGCGCACGAACTGAGCCGCTCTTGCCGCCATCAGTGCGTCGGCCGGATTGGCATCGACCGCGGCGTAATACGCTTCAGCAACTAAGTCCTTCGAGATTCGACCGTCCCGCGTGAACATTCCGTCCAGCCCTTGGGCCCGCATCCGCAGGGCGGCGGGGTGTCCCGCTTGTTTCTTCAATATCTGATCGCACTTTTCCACGGCGCCCCGGAAGTCCTTCAGGTTCTGCACGTCCAGGCTCAGGGCCGCTTGTCGCTCCAGAATTTCGATCTCATCTTGACTGGATACGTCGTTCAAAACGGTCGCGTACATCTCGATGACTTTCCGCCGCGCTCCGTCGCTTGCGTTCCCCGCGCTGATCGCCTTGTCGAAGTCCCGTACCCATCGCAGCCGCGCCTCGCTGTCGTCCGGCTTGAGCTGCAAGTACCGCTGCAGCGTGCTTGCGGCTTTCATCCATTCCTTCGATTCCTCAAACGTGCCTGCGCGATCCAAATAGGCGGCCGTATTGCGGTCCATTTGCAGCGCATGTACGTACATTGCCGAGGGAACCAGCACCGCCAACATAACCACTGTGATAATCACTACACGCCAGTTGATAATCCTGGCCGGTTTGCTCTCCCGGCGCGCTGCCGGCCATAGGCTGGCCACCGCGTCCCACAAGGACGACGTCCACGACGTCCTCGCGGTCCGCTTCGCACGCCGCGCCAATGGCAGTCGCGGTTCTTGGCTGGTTTTATTGGTAGTCATGAATCTGCCCGGTTTGAGTAGGTCTCAAGGAAACACGGTTTAGCGCTGTCAAGTTGAGCGCTGTTAAGTGCGCTCCGCACGGCCGTAAGCGTACCGGCCGTATTGATAGGCGTAGGCCCGCGAGGGTATTCCGCTGAGCACAATTCCCAGCGGCCGCACTCCCGCCGACAGCAGTCGCTCGCACGCCGACTTCACCTGGTGGCTGCGGCTTAAATCCCGCATTGTGCAAACCACCGCCCCATCCGCGGATTTCGCCATCACGAACGCCTCGCCCGCCGAGAGTAAGGGAGGGCTGTCGATAATCACGTAGCGGTAGCGATTGCGCACATCCTGGATCAGGCGGTTGACCGCCGCCGTGGTCGCCAGCACGTGGGGATTCTTGTGCAACCGCCCGGCTGGCAGCACGTGGACCAGTTCGCTCCAAGTGGCCGCCACCGCGTCGTCCAGCGTGGTCTGGCCATCCAACACCTGGGCCAACCCCGGCTCCAGCGGAATATCGAACATCTCGTGCAGTTCCGGCTTCCGCATGTCGCCGTCGATCAGCAAAATCGGCTCCCGGCACGTCCGCGCCAGGCTAACCGCCAGTTGCGACGCGACGCTCGTCTTGCCTTCCCCGCTCACCGCGCTACACACCGCCAGCACGCGGATGTTCTGCATGTTGTCCGGCAGCGTCAGGCTGGTGCGGAGTTGATCGATGCTCTCCTCAAACACTCCGCGCAAACGCTCGTACCGCAGCGACACCCGCTGTCCAGGGGCGACCGCCTGCGCCGGCAGCACCGCGATTTCGGCGATGACTGGCAGATGAGCGTCGGAAATCACCTGCTGGGCGCCAGAAATCCGCCGCACTTGCCGCTCCCAGACGACGGCCAACACGAACGGCAGCAAGAAACAGACGCCTCCCCCCAAAGCCATCTTCTTGATCACGCTCGTTTCGGCAGGCAGCAAGGGAAGCTGGGCCGCATAGTGGATTTTCACCCGATTCGGCGCTTGCTTCTCGGTCTGTATCTCCATGATTCGCACGGAGATTTTGTCGAACACGGCCTCTTCCCGCGCTAAATCGTCCTTTGCGAATTCTAAATCGAGCGAGGTCCGGCCGGTGTTGGTTTGTTTCTTCCGCTGATTTTCCGTCTGGGATGCGAGCAACTTCTCATAAGCCTCCGTGTGTTGGATTCTCTTATCCAGCTCGGCGATCTTTTGCTCGTGTTCGGCCTTGCGTCCCTTTTCCGCCAATTCCAGATAGGTCGGAATCAATTCGTTTTTCAGATCGTTGAGGCTTTGCTCCAACTGGCTGATCCGCTGGTCGATCTTCTTCACCGACGGATTGAGAGCTCCATGCACGGCCCTTTGGATCGCCTCCTTGCGAATGGACTTTTGGAAGGCAAGCTGGTTTTGCAGATCCTTATATTCCGGCGTATCTTCCAGCAATCGCTCCAGATCAAAATTCGACAATGCGGCCACGCTTTGCTTGGCGGTCTTCTTTCCCTTGCCGTCGTCTTGCTTTCCCTCTGGCTCCTCTGGCGAATTCTCTTGTGCCAGGTTGTCCCGCTCGGCCTGCAGCAGCATCCGTTCCACTTCCGCCTGGGCACGCCTCTCTTCGATCGCCGACAGCGGCGTGGTAGTCGTCAGCACCAATGCGTTCGAGTTGTAGCCTGGGCCGCCAGCCAGTTCTGATTTTGCCATCACCGTGGCCTTGATGGCCTGCAACGCTTCTTTGCGTTGGTCCTTTAGTTTATTCAACTCTGTGACGATTTTGGTGATGTGCTCGTTGGCTTCGTCCTGTTCCAATTTCTGGTATTCGTCCACGACCGCGTTGGCCACCAGCTTCGCGAATTCTGGTCGTTCGGCCTCGCACGAGATGTTGAACAATTCCGAATCGCCGAGCGACATCACCGTGATCTTCGACGCCAGCCATTCGGCCGGAGCCTCCTGCTCCAAGATCTCTTCCGTGCTGGCAATTTCCGGCCGGGCAATCACCGAGCTAATCACCCGCATTCCGCGGATCGCTTGGATCTGGGTCCGCACGAAGGATGTCGATTCGGCCTGCTCATAGACCAGCGAAGGTCGGCGATTTTCAATCTTCACCGTCGCCGTCGAACGATAGACCGGCTTGGAAGCCAGCCAGATCCCCGCCACCGCCGCCGACCCCAGCACGAGGCCTAGCAGCGTGGCCGTTTTCCACCAGCGGCTGATCGCATACAGCACGAACTCCACGCCGATCGACGGGCTGGCTGGCTTGGCCGGCGCGGAGGAATGACTAAAGGTCAAACCGTTGAAGTTCTGCGGCAATAGCTCGCGCCGAGAGTTGGGGTCGCTCAGGGAATTCAAGGATGCGTCTGACATAATGCTTGCTTCAACTTGTTGCCACGAAACGCTGCTCGTTAATCAACCCATCAAACCAGCCCAGCCATCCCCGCCACCCCACAACTCTTGTCGGGGCGTTCCACTCCGCTCGTTCAAGCCACGGCCCCTCGTTCTTTGCCTAGCAAAGTCGAACGGTCGACGGTTTCCAGTTCAATCGTCAATTTATCCAAGTACCACAGCACCAGTCCGAACATCGCCGCCGCCACCGGGATCATCACATACCCGGCCAGGTCGTGGGAAAAATGCCGGGCCGCCTCGCCCGACGCGTATTGATACAACAGGCCCGTGGCGACGATGCGCAGCGTGTTCGCGGCCAGAGCGATCGGCGCCAGACTCAGCACCAGCGCCACGCGCTGCCACATCGGCCGCTTCACGAGCACCAGATAAACCATCGCCAACGCCGCGATCCCCATGAACATCCGCAATCCGCTGCACGCTCGTTCCACTTCCAGCGGTGTGTCTTTCAAGAAAATCGTCGTCCCTTCGTGGATCGCCGGCTGACCGAGCAATTGCAGCACCCAAGCGCTCATCCGCGCCGCCGTCTTTTGCAAAGGCAAGCTGAAGCCCGTCTCCAATGCATAGGGCAGCGGCACCATGAAGAACAAGAACAGGACCGCCGGCCAGCTCCACCCCAACATCGGCCATCCTCCCAGAACCAGCGCCGCACCTGCCACCCACAGCGGGATCGACCATCCGCACAACGATTCGCGGAACGTCAGCGACCCGTACATTAGCAATCCACAGGCCAGCCCGATCAGCACCAGGCCCGACACCGGAGCTGAGACCGCCTGTTTCGGCCGCAAGTCCCGGCGGCGCCAGAGGAAAAACAGGGCGATCGGCACGACGAAGAAGCCGTGGGAATAGTCTGGTTCCCGGTCCCAAGTGTTGACTAATTCCAACAGGATCGGCCAATAAGTAAACGTGAATGCCGCCAGCAACAGCCCCCCCAGCACCCAGCGGGCAGTTCCCCAGGGTTCAAACGTCATCCCAGCCGCCGGCGCTGCGGTCGAAGGGGCGGGCGATGGGCCCCTCTCTTCGGCAGCTTTGGCCCCCACCGGCATGGTTCCCCCAATCGGTTGCTTGATTTCCACAGGTTTGCCCCCCTCGCTTGGTCCAGGTTCGTTGCCAATTCGATCGCTATTTACAGTTTTCCCGCTCATGTCCCCCCCTTTGCCCCTGCCGTGTCGCCATTCGGTTCGTCCACGGATATGAATCGCTCCAGTTTCCGCCGCACCCGATGCCGCAGTTGCCACACGTTCGTCGCGCTGTAGCCGTCCCGATCGGCATCCCCGTTGGTCGACAGCAAATACTCCTCGCAGAAGCGCCGCTCGCTCGGACTGAGCGTCGCTAAAAACTCCCGCATTTCAGCCGCCAGACTCCAGGCGCTGTTTTCCCCATGATCCACGAGCGAACGGCCAGCTTGCACGTCCCTCGCCCGCTGCCTCCGCTCGGCCCGGATAAACTGCAGGATCTCCGTGTCCGCCAGCGCTCCCAGATAGGTGACCAGCCGGCAGCCGCGCTCCGCGTCGAATGCCGCCAGCAAATGGCGGCCGCGGTCGATCACCAGATGCCAGACCCGAGCGGCAATTTCCTCCACCAGGTCCCCTTGCCCAGCCGCCTCGCGCCCCAGCAATGCCCGGATCGTCCCGACAAGCCCCGGGTGGAACGCCCGGTAAATCTCGTCCCAAGCCTCTGGGTCCCCCGCCAGGCATCGATCGACCAATAGCCGATCGGATATCGGCCCGACCAGCGCAGGCAACAACTTGCCGCCATTACCGTTAACGCCGTTACCGTTGACGCCGTTACCGTTGACGCTGCTGCCGTTTACGCTGCCGTCGTGAGCATGAGCGCTGCTGCCGTTAACGCCGTTGACAATAGCGCTGCCACCATTCGCGCTGCTGCCATTCGCGCTGCTGCCGTTAGCGCTGGCCCGTTTGGGCCGTTTCGTTGCGCGGGGAAGTGGAGAGATCAAGCGAGTCGAAGCCGTCGTGCCAATGATGCTAAATCAAGCTGCAAATCGAACAATCTGCTTATTGCCTCAAACCACCCATTCCCTCACTTCAACTCGACAACCCGTCGAAAACCGTCAACGAGCGTACCAGGCCGGCGAAGTAGGGTTCTAACCGTATGACGTATTCTCTTGTGGTGTCTCTATCTGCCATCCGCCTAACGAACCCGGCTCCGGCGCGCACTCCGTTCCCGTGGGGTGCGAAATGTGATCGCAAACGATCCCCTCACCTTCCAACGACCGTCGCCCAAACCTCGTAATGACAACATTTGGCTTCCTTGCACGGTATTCCCTGTGGCGATTCCCAGCGCCTTGATTGAAATCGACTTGTAAATCTCGAACTGCGCGTTTCCTGGCTGTATTGCTTACCGCTCGGTCTGAATTCACTTGAAGGCGAGCCGGGGTGAATGGCGGGCCTCAAGCGGGATCATGGTCGCTATCAACGTTGCCTCTCTTTGTTGCCTCTCTTTGCTCGCACGTTCGCCCAACGATGTTCATCGCATGGACGGGCCGACTTTGGCGAACTGGCTGCCGAACCATTCGACGATTCTGTCGGCGCATATTCCGAACCTTGGAGGCGAATCAAATTCAATCGAACACTCTCGTGGAATGCCGATCGGCTTCTGATCCGCTCCGGATAACTACGCTGGATTGCCCCTGGGCGAGTAAGGCCCATCAGCGGCGACAAATGGGGGCGCCGCTGTCGATTGGAACTGCCCGAAACAAATGCCCTCTAGGGGTGAACCTCTGGAAAGAGGCTCGGTGGGATGGACTCCGTTGGCCCGCACCTCAGTTAGCCCGAATCACGTGTAGCCCGCTACACGTTTCAACTGCAACTCAGTTAAACCGCAACTCCGGAGACTTTCGCTCCGATAAACCGGGGACAATTGTTCGCACCCGAATTTGCCGGGCAATAGTTAGAATCCAAAAAATCTGATGTTTTTTCTTGCCGAGGCTGTAAGGTTTTCCCCAGCATAATCTCCGGTGCATTCCCGTCAAGGGCTTGGTCAATGTGAGACCACAGAATTCTGCGGGCATCCGCATAACGCAAAAAACTCAGCAAATTCCGTACAAATCCTTAACAATCTCGCACTTGTGTTTCCGGTCGAACCCGGGAAACGAAGGGACAGGTTCCCTGGGCTGGTTTCTGAACCGCCCCTGTTTTTGATGACTCGAAAACATGGTCTTCGCCCCGCCACCTCTACCCAAACCGATTTTTTTCCCAATCCGCATGTCAGGAATGCCCCCTCGGCGGCATACAACCTACAGAGCAAGGAATAGGGTCCGCCGGCGGTTCGGGGTTCGTTCAACCCCTCCGGCTGTGACGGATCCGGCGGTTGCGTAAGGAAAACTGCATCAGGATGAGCGCTATGAGCGGGGCCAAGACCTGCCAAAATCGAACAGTGACGCCGACCTACGTCGGTTCGTTCGATCCCGCGCGCTCTTCGGCAGCCGGATTGAGCTGCAGCCCGTTGAATGGGACTCGTCGCTCTTGGCTGCTGTCGTGGGCGGTCGTGATCGTATTGAGTCTGACTGCCGGGACTAGTTCCGCTAACGCGGCAGTAATCGTCCCCGACTTGGCGGGTGTCCAATCGTCGGTCCCAATTCCCACAGATGAACTCGCTTCCGCGGCCGGAATGACCGTTAGCCACCCGGTTGACCCCAGTCAGACTGTCGCTGAAGACGATTCCCCGCTCAAAAAACTATTCGAGTCC
>JALHPA010000059.1 GCA_022842745.1 Pirellulales bacterium | reverse complement strand
CGAGTTCTGCTTTTCGCGCCGCCGGGCGGTCCCCAATCGCCCCGGCGGCATTTCTTTGCGATCCCTGCCCGCACCCGGCGCCCACCGGGATGTAGTCCAACCGAAAGCCGCTTACAGCGGGGCCTGCTGCAGACAGGCTGCCACGACCGAGACGGCTTCGCGGTCCAGGGATCAAGCCAGGACATGATGGAGTACCTTGAGCCAGCCACTCAGGTTACCCATCCAGCCGGCTATTGAACCGTGGCTGCGGCCAGGCTGCCGGCGCCATGCCGGCTATGGGGCTCAAGCTCGTCCCGAAGGACGACCATATCAGCCGGAGCTTCGATCCCCAGCCGCACCTTGTCCCCCGCGACTCGCACCACGGTCACGACAATCGAATCCCCTAAACGAATCCGTTGGCTTTCCTTGCGCGATAGCACCAGCATGAAGTAATCCTCCTTGAATCGTTCGCGTTAGTGTACGTGGGAGTGTACAAAAATGCTGTACGTATGTAAAGTGGTCTTGAATCGGAAAATTGATTGTCCGCTCGTTTTTTTCCAGCCTGGACACCCGCCATTCTTGCTGCCGACGCGTGTCTGGCAAGGTGAAGCAAATCGAAATCGCTCCTTTACCGGGCCACCGTCCGGGCCGACGTTTCAGGACGGCGCGGCTAGCCGCGGGGCGTGCGCTAGTTGGATCTTGCTAAACCGCTCGCCCGACGAACCGTAAAAGAGCACGGTGTTGTGTTCCACTTCCCAAATCGCGGTAAATTTGACCGCCCGCGGGCCGTGCAGACAGAACAAGACGCCGCACGGCCGTCCGCCGCGCACGAGCAGGCGTTCGGTAAAGGGGAAGGCATCGACTTCCAGTTGATCGTGTTGGCAGAGGGTTTGTTGGATATAGGTTCGTAGTGTTTCCAGATTTTCAAAACGCGAGGCGCTGCTCGACATTAGGGAGATCCCCTCCTGGGAATAAGCGTACGGCGAATGAAAGGGCCGTTACGCGGGCCTGGCTTAGGGTGAACTTGCCGACAGGATAAGCTATCGGCAAATTGTGAGGCTTAGGTTTGCTGGGAAAGAGGGGGATTTTGATAAATCTACGACGACCCGCGGGGCTGCGTTGTGTGATTCCCCAACAAAGCAAAAGGCAGCCTTGCGTCGGATCTCGCAGCTACTCTTGAGCATATTTCGCGAAGCGGTCGGAAATCTTGGCGGCTGTGGCGTCCCCTTTGTGGAGCAGGACTCGGTAGCGAAGGGTGATCGATTCGCCGACGGGGATGGTGTGGTCGCCTGCGCCTTGGGGTTGGCCGGTGAAATCGTGCCAACCGAAGGGGTTGGCGGCGAACAGGCCGTAGGTGCGAACGTGCCAATGGGTGGGGAAGCGGAAACTCTTGGGATGGTTGAGAACCGCGATGCCAAAGGTTTCGGGCCGATCGTCGCCCGGTTTGACGACCGGCCCAGAGTAGTCGACCCAGGCGGCGCGTTGGCCCCAAGCCTTGTCGTCCTTGTGACCTTCGCTATTGAGAATGTGCCCGCCGCCGAGTTTGGATTTGCGGGCGTCGACTTTCATCGACTCGGCGACGCGGAGGCCGAAGCTGCCTTCCTTCGTGTCTCCGAAGGTGACGGGGCCGTCGGTGGCTTGCAGGTCGATGGCGAAATCGATCCAGCGTAGTTCGCCATCGAGACCGAATTCGAGGCGACGCTCGTCGGCCAGAACGCGCTTGCCGTCGGGACTGAGCCAATCGTTGCGAGTGACGATGCTCGCGGTTGTTCCACCCTTTACCGCGACGAATTCGCGGTGCTCGATCGTGCCCGCCTTGTCCCCTTCCATCCAGAAATCGACGCCGTTGACTTTGCCGTGGGTGAACCAGAGCGAGCGATGGTGGACGTGGTCGTCGGCTTCGCCTGCGACCTTTTGCATTGGATAAGCGCGGGTCAAGGGAGCGCCGCCGGGACCGAGGAGGGGCCAGAGGATGGGCTTGGACCCCGATTTGACGAGGTATTCGGTGAAGGGTTGGCCATCGACGGTAACGGTGACTCCTCCGGAGTGGCGTTCGACCTTGAATTCAGTCGCGGCGGCGGTGGAGAGGAAAAAGATCGTCGCCAAGGGGAGAGCGAGCGGTTGCCGACGGAACATAGGAGCGTTTCCAGTGCGGGTGTGGATGCCAGATGGAGCCGACTTTCTGGCTCATACGCCAAGTTCGACGCTGAGGTCATCTTAAGTCGGCGCGGGGGCGGCTGCCAGTTGGGCCGCAAGTCACGTGAGCAGCATGCGGCCGTGGAGGGTAATCGCAGATCGCGAACGCTTGTAGTTGGCGCTAAGTGAGCGGCTGGATACAGCAGCGTCTACACCAGTTGCCCGCGGGCGTCGACGGGGGACGAGGTCAGCCGGCCGGAGGCGTCGCGCCACCAAAAGGCGTTGTGCAGATTGACGCAGGGGCAAATGTGGTTGGGGATCAGAGTCAGGCGGTCGTAGAGGCGCGGGGGATCGGTTCCGCGTGGAAGTTCGATTTCGCCGTGCTCCTCGGTCAGGCGCACGATCTTGGCTTCGGGAAGTTCGACGACGAGACCGAAGCCGGTCGCGGGGGCGGGCCCGCACGGATCGGCGGCCAGGGTTTTTGTGCCGCAATCGACGACGCACTTGCCTGGGACGGCGGTGCTGACGACGGTCGCCAGCACGCGTGCGGCGCAGTCGGCGGCGGCAACCAGACCGGCGCGAATTTCGTTGGCGCCGTTGTAGACGTAGGTTCCGGGGCGAATCTCGGTGAGGAACGGGTTATGCCGATGGGATTCAAGCAGGGTCGGGGTGGAACCGCCGGAAACGATCGTCGCCGACAGACCGTGCGCGGACCACAGGTCGAGAATATCCCCCAGGGTGTCGGCAATGCGGAGGAACGGTTGCGGATGGTCGGCCGAGCGAGGGGAGATGTGGCCGGGATAATACATCAGCCCGTCCAATCGCAATTCGCGATGGCCGGCCACGGCGCGGGCAAGCTCGAGGGATTCCTGGGGGGACTGGACTCCGGTGCGATGGAAGCCAACGTCCACGTCGACCAGGATTCCCAGGGTGGATCCGCTGTCGGCGGCGGCCGCTGCCAGCGAATCGACGGCGGCCAGCGAATCGACAGCAACCCGCACGGTACAGGCGCGGGCCAGGTGGGCCAGACGGGGGGCGCGGATGGGATCGGCGGCGGGGTAGGCGATCAGAAAATCGTCGTGCTCATTGCGAAGGCATTCGGCCTCGCCGACTTTGGCGACCGTCAGACCGACCGCCCCGGCCGCGCGCTGTAGGGAGGCGACGCGGCGGGACTTGTGGGTTTTGATGTGCGGGCGGAGGGCGAGTTGATTGCGGCGGCAATAGGCGGCGGCGGCGGCGATGTTGCGTTCGACCGTGGGACCATCGACGACGAGGCAGGGGGTGGCGAGGTCGGGCGGGAGATCGGCGGCGATGAACATGAAGCGCTCCTCTACAATGATCGCGGCAATCCTGTGGAGGATAGCGTGCCGAGGAAGTGTCGGCCACGGCCGCCGGAGAAACGGTACAGGCCAAGCCCTCTCGGCGCGGGTCGGCGGGGCATTGTCCAAGGAAATCAGGAACGACAGGCCATGAGTAATCAGATCGATCCACGGCGGGAGAGCCTGAGCTTTGACCCGATTCACGGCTACATCCCGTTCGTATCGGGGGTGGGGCTGCCGGAGGGGGAGGCAGCGGAGCGGGAGGTCATCGACCACCCGTGGGTGCAGCGGCTGCGGCAGATCCACCAGTTGCAAACGGCATGGTGGGTGTTTCCGGCGGCGGAACACACGCGGTTTCAGCACGTGCTGGGGGTGATGCACCTGGCCAGCCGGGCGGTGGATGCAACCTACGACAGCCTGGCGGGAGTCTGCTCCGATACGCCCAGCCGGGGATACGTGGAAACGCTGATGCGGCTGGCGGGGTTGTTGCACGACGTGGGGCATGGTCCGTTTGGCCATTTTTTCGACGAGCACTTTCTGTCGCGGTTCGGCCTGAATCACGAGACGCTGGGGCGCGTGATTGTCGAGCAGGAGCTGGGGGGGCTGCTGCGGCGGGTGCGGCGGAATCCGAATGGAGAATTGGCGGCCGCTGAGACGCTGGATCCCAGCCAGGTCAGCTACTTGTTCACGCGGCCGAGCGGGCGCGACGAGGAGAATCGCCCCCGCTGGCTGCAGCTTCTGCGGGGACTGTTTTGCGGAATTTATACGGTCGACAACATGGATTTTGTCCTGCGAGACGCTTACATGTCCGGGTATAGCGGGCGGGCGTTCGATTTGGAGCGGCTGCTGCGGTACAGCTCGTTCAGTGCGCGAGGATTGACGATCCACAGCCGCGGCATCGACGCCTTGGTGCGGTTCATCGGAGTGCGGGGGGAGCTGTTCCGGGCGATCTACTTTCACCGGACGGTGCGGGGAATCGACCTGGCGCTGCGGGACCTGTTTGCGGAGAGCGGGGAACATCTGTTTCCCGGCAATCCGCTGGAGAGGTTGGACGAATATCGGCAGTTTACGGAATGGTCGCTGTTGGTGGACGTGGCGCGATGGCACGCGAGCAGCGAGCCGAGGAAACGGGCCTTGGGAGAGCGGTGGCGGGCGTTTTTGAACCGGCAAATACCGTGGAAGGCGGTCTGCCAACGGAACCTGGTGTTTGGGCCGCAGGACGCGGAGAGCGCCAGCATTTTTACGTCACGGCGATTCGTCGAGGAGGCGCTACGCGAGCGGCTGCCGGCGGAACTGAGGGAGATACCGCTGCGGATCGATATCGCGCGGCATGTGCATCGCCCACACACTCGGGGACCGGCGGCGGGGCAGAACTTCTGGTACGACGCGGCCAGCAACCTGGTCCGCCCGCTCACCGACGACCAGCTCTACCGGCACCTGCCGGTGAGCCACCGGACGTGCCGCGTGTACGCGCGGGACCTGGAGCACGCGGGGGCGATCGCGGCGGCGTTCGATCGGCTATTGGGATCGGAGCGGGAGGACGATTTGACGAATATGTGAGGCGCGAACGCCGCCATGTGCGGGCGCGGGGACAGCCTTCGGGGTGGGGGCAGGGGTGGCTTCAATCGCGCTCCCAGTCGCGGACGCGGTCCACCGCTCTGCGCCAGCGGGAGAGGCGGCGGTCGCGGACGGCTGAGTCGAGAGCGGGGCGAAATTCGCGGTCGAGGGCCCAGTTGCGCTCGACGTCGCCGGTGTCGCGCCAGAAACCGACGGCAAGGCCAGCCAGGTAGGCGGCGCCCAGGGCGGTCGTTTCGGCGACGGCCGGGCGGCGGACCGCGACGTCGAGCATATCGGCTTGAAACTGCAGCAAGGCGTCGTTGACGCAAGCTCCGCCGTCGACTTTGAGACTATGCAGACGCGCGCCCGAGTCGCGCTCCATCGCCGCCAAAAGGTCGCAGGTCTGGTAGGCGATGGAATCAATGGCGGCGCGGGCGACGTGCGCTGCGGTGGTTCCGCGGGTGAGGCCGAAGATGGCGCCGCGGGCAAAGGGATCCCAGTATGGCGCGCCCAGTCCGACAAAGGCCGGAACCACCACCGCGCCGCCGGAGTCGGGGACCGTTTCGGCCAGCGCGGCGATCGCCGACGAGGTGGGGGCCAGGCGCAGGCCGTCCCGCAGCCACTGGACGACCGCGCCGGCGATAAACACCGAGCCTTCCAGGCAATAGGTGACTTGATCGCCGATCCGCCAGCCGACAGTGGTCAGCAGGCCGTTCTGCGAGGCGATTGGCTGGACGCCGGTATTGAGCAACAAGAAGCAGCCGGTGCCGTAGGTGTTTTTGGCGCTGCCGGGGAAGAAACATGCCTGGCCGAAAGTGGCCGCCTGCTGGTCGCCTGCGCATCCGGCGATGGGGATCGGCGCGCCGAACCACTGCGGGAGGGTTTGACCGTAGCGCTCGCTGGAGGAGCGGACCTTGGGGAGGATCGAGCGGGGGATGTCGAGGATGGCGAGCAGTTCGTCGTCCCAGTCGAGCGTTTGCAGGTTGAGCAGGAGGGTGCGGCTGGCGTTGCTGACGTCGGTGATGTGTAATCCGCCGGTGAGTCGCCAGATGAGAAAGCTGTCGACGGTGCCAAAGAGAATTTCTCCGGCCACGGCGCGGGAGCGCAGGCCGGGAACCTCGTCCAACAGGTGAGCGATCTTGGTGCCGGAGAAATAGGGATCGAGGACGAGGCCGGTTTTGCGGCGGAAGAGGGGTTCGTGGCCGTCGCGCTTGAGCCGTTCGCAGCGATCGGCCGTAACGCGGCTTTGCCAGACGATGGCATTGGCCACTGGGCGGCCGGTCGATTTCTCCCACAGGATGGTCGTCTCGCGCTGGTTGGTAACGCCGATGGCGGCGACGTCTTGCGGGGAGGCATTCGCGCGGGCGAGCGCGGCGCGGGCCACCGAGAGCTGCGAGTTCCAGAGGTCCTCCGGGTCGTGCTCGACAACGCCGGGAGAGGGCAGGAGTTGGGGAAACTCTTCCTGCGCCAGGGCAACCGGACGGCCGTCGTGGGCGAAGAGAATCGCCCGGCTGGAAGTGGTGCCTTGGTCGAGGGCGAGAATATAGCGGGTCATGGGAGCCCTGGCGGGGGAGTGTCAGCGGCCTTCCATTAGATCGGAGTGGTTGGCCAAAATAAAGGAGTTCCAACCTCACTCGCTTGACGGGACTCCGCCGTGCCTCGCGTCGCAGTGTGCCCACAGTGCAAAGTGAAACTGAAGGCGTCCGATGCCGCCGCTGGCAAACGGGTGAAGTGCCCCAATTGTGCCGCCGTGCTCACCATACCGGCGTTCCCTAAGTCGGGTGGCGGGGAAGAGTCGATCGTACAGCGCGCGCCGCCCGACAGGCTGAATCCGTCTGGCGCCGCCGCGATCGAGCGAGGCGAATCTCCGCAACGTCAAGCGGCATCGTTAAGCTCGAGCGGTTCAGAGGGGACGCCACGGAACCCGCTCGCGAAAAACCCCAGATATCGCGAGCAGCTACTGGCCGCGCTGCAGGAACGGATCGAGCCGGTCCGCCGATCCCTATTCTATCGACTGGCAACGCTCTTGGTTGCGGTAGTGATGATTCTGCTGCCGGTGATCTATTTACTTTTGATCGTTGGCGTGGGTTATGCAGTGTACTATCACTTCATCAACCATTCAGGCATGGTGGCCTGGAGGGTCGGACTCTACGCATGGATCGTTGTGGTTACCGCCTATATTGCCCCGCTGATCATCGGGGTAGTTGCCGTATTGTTCATGATCAAGCCGATATTCGCTCGCCCTGCCCATCCGCCACGCACGCGAAATTTGACCCGCCAGGCCGAGCCGTTGCTCTTTGAATTCGTCGGCGCTTTGTGCGAATCCATCGGCTCTCCGCGACCGTCGCGAATTGATGTTGACGTCTGTGTCAACGCATCCGCACGTTTTCCTCGCGGGATTCTCAGCATGCCCGGTTCGGAACTGGTCCTCACCATTGGCACGCCATTGGTTGCCGGACTGACGCTGCGCCAACTGACCGGTGTCTTGGCTCACGAGTTTGGTCATTTCAGCCAAGGCATTGGAATGCGGCTGTCGTACTTGATTCGCTCCATAAGTGGGTGGTTCGCGCGTGTGGTATACGAGCGCGACAATTGGGACGTGTGGCTGGTCGAAACGACTAGCGAATTGGACTTCCGCTATGGCTGGGTGTTGGCCGCTGCACAGCTATTCGTTGCGCTCTCGCGGGGGGTGCTGTGGTGCCTCATGATGATCGGGGCCGCGGTTAGTGGCGTGCTACTACGGCAGATGGAATACGATGCGGATCGGTACGTAGCACGAACGGTCGGAGGCGAGACGTTTGCAGCCATCTCCAAACGATTGCGAGACTTGGTTTGCGCAGAATACGTCCTTGAAGGCCGCCTCGAACAATTGTCTCGCCAAGGTGTTTTGGCTGACAACTATGCCAGGCTCTTGATGTTGACATTGGACGACATACCGGACGATGTAAGAGAGCTATTCAGTTCATCTTTGGACGGAAAGGCCAGCATTTTCGATTCGCATCCAACGGGCGCCGCAAGAATCGCAAATATCCAGAAAGAACACACGCCAGGCGTATTCCAAATCGATGGCCGCGCGCAAGATCTTTTCGTCGATTTCGAATCCATCAGCCGGGGAACAACCTGGGACTTCTACTGTGGCGCCATAGGCCGACGTATCAAGCCGACCGATCTCGTTTCCGTTGACACGATACTCGCATCGCAAACGACGCCCGAGGATTCCAAGGAAGAGTTGCCGACGATTCCCTTCGATGATTAGCGGAAGCCGTTTCTGGTGCAACGGGCGTCGATGTCTGGTTGCAGGGGTTCGGCACAGTCGCCCGCCCCCGTCCGAATGAGCGGTGGTAGGAGCCAACCGCCGGGCCGCGATACTGCCATTTGCGGTGAATAGCGACCATATTCGCCGCTGAAACTGCGGTGAATGTGTTGACTTGCGGCGAATATGGCGCATAATTACCGCAGAACTTGCGGTGATTATGACGTTCATCCACGAATTGAGGGATTGGCCAAGGTTTCTGTGGGATGCCGCCGCGCTTGCGTCGCTTTTGGCGGAAGTGCGGCATAAGCAGGGACGATTGCTCGGCAGGATGGAATCGCTGGGGTTTGGGCTGCGGTCCGAAGCGAACCTTACCGTTCTGACTTCCGACGTGGTGACGTCCTCGGCGATTGAAGGGGAGCCACTGGATCCAGACGAGGTTCGATCGTCGGTGGCGCGGCGGCTGGGCCTGGAGGTAGCGGGCCTTCCGGAAGCCAGCCGCAAGGTGGAAGGCTTCGTGGAAATGATGCTGGATGCGACGCGGAATTTCACCGCGCCCCTTTCCGAAGAACGGCTATTCGCGTGGCATGCGTCGTTGTTCTCGACGGGACGCAGCGGCATGACGCCGATCGCCATTGGGGCTTGGCGCCCGGAAGCGGCAGGAGCGATACAGGTGGTCTCTGGCCCTATTGGCCACGAGCGAGTGCATTTCCGCGCGCCGGATGCCGAGCGGCTCGACTCGGAAATGAACGCGTTCATCGCTTGGTTCAATGCGCCCGCAGCTACCGATCCCGTTTTGAAGGCTGGCATGGCGCACTTGTGGTTTGTCACCGTGCATCCGTTTGAGGACGGCAACGGTCGGATCGCGCGGGCGATATCCGATATGGCGCTTGCGCGTGCCGATGGAACCAGCGATCGTTTCTACAGCATGTCCTCGCAGATCGCCGCCGAGCGCAAAGATTACTATCGGGAACTGGAGATCGCGCAGCGAGGGGACCTCGATATCACCCGCTGGCTGGAGTGGTTTGTCGGTTGCCTGGGACGCGCCATCGAAGGCTCGGACCTGGCGCTCGCTGCGGTCTTGCATAAGGCGAGATTCTGGCAGTGCGTCAACCGCAGCCCGGTCAACGAGCGGCAGCGAACGGTCATCAACCGGATGCTCAACGGCTTTCCGGGATTTCTCACGACCTCGAAATATGCCAAGCTTGCTGAATGCTCGTCCGATACGGCGCTGCGCGATATCCGCGAACTTCTTCAAACGGGCATTTTGGTACAGAATGCCAGCGGCGGGCGAAGCACCAGCTATCGGCTGGGGGAACCTGAGAACAT
>JALHPA010000058.1 GCA_022842745.1 Pirellulales bacterium | reverse complement strand
TCACCGCGCCTGCGGGGCGGGCCGTGCCCTACGAGGACTTTCCCAAACTGCTCGAAGAACTGAAAAACAAGCCGCCGGAACTGAAGATCGAATCGCAGACAAAAGCGACCCCGTGGGACACGCCGTGGTTTTTTTTGGCCGTGGTGGGACTATTGTCCACGGAATGGTATCTGCGCAAACGGTGGGGGCTGGTTTAGGACCGGCGAACGCAGCGGCCCTGGTGGCGGGAAGAATGTTCCAACTCGATCCTTGGCGGCTGCCGCAATTATGAACTTCGACGACGAGCTTTGCCTCTGCTTCCATGTCACCAAGCGCAAGGTGGTGAACTACCTGCGGGTGGAAAAGCCCAGCCGGCCGGGACAATTGAGCGATTGTTTCGGGGCGGGGACCGGATGCGGCTGGTGCCGCCCGTTCCTGGTGAAATTGTGGGAGGCGGCCGCCGCCGAGGGAGAGCAAGCTCCGGAATTGCCAACGGCGGGGGAGTATGCGGCCGAACGAGCGCGCTACGTCCGTGCCGGCGGCGGAACGCCTCCTCCCGGAGCGACCCCAGTGGTAGCGGAACCGACGGACGGAGGTGGCGCGTTGCCACAGGCCTCCTCCTTGGACGCACCCAAGGAGACGTCATGAGCGAGCGACTGGTGGCCGGGTGCGGTTATCTTGGCGAGCGCGTAGCGCGACTGTGGCGCGAGGCGGGAGATCGGGTGTATGTGATAACGCGGTCCGCGGAGCGGGCGGAGCGGTTTGAGCGGGAAGGGTATCGGCCGATCGTGGCGGACCTCACCGACGGGGAGGGGCTGGCCCCGCGGCTGGGAACGCTGGGAGTCATCGACACGGTATTGGTCGCAATCAGCCCCGACCGCGGGGCAGACCCCGTCCGCCGGCGCGAAGTAACCATCGAGGGGCTGAAGAACCTTCTGGCGGCGATTTCGCCGCAGATTTCGCCGCAGATGTCGCCGGCGATGCCGCTCGCAAAGTCGCCGACTATGCCGCCAAGCGAACTGGGAAAGCTGGTCTACATCAGCACGACCGGCGTGTACGGGCAGGCGGATGGAAGCTGGATCGACGAAACATCGCCGCGTATTCCAACGCGCGAGGGGGGGCGGGTGAGTCAAGAGGCCGAGTCATTGCTCCGTGCGCACCCGCTGGGACAACGCTCGATCATTTTGCGCCTGGCCGGAATCTATGGACCGGGGCGGCTGCCGTCGGCGGCGGATTTGTTGGCGGGAAAACCGCTGGCGGTGTCGCCGGACAGCTACTTGAATCTGATCCACGTGGAGGATGCGGCGCGAATCGCGGTCGCGGTCGCCGATCAAATCGAGCCGCCGGACGACTTTTTGGTCTCGGACGGCTGCCCGGTCTTACGGAGGGAGTATTACCAGCACCTGGCCAAATTGCTGGGCGCGCCTGCGCCGATCTTTGCGTTGACCGAACCGCCCCCCCCGGCGGAGCGCCGCAACGGCGGCGACAAGCGGGTAAGCAACGCCAAGCTGAAAGCGCAAGTGCCTCTTAATCTCCGCTATCCGTCCTACCGGGAGGGCTTGGCGGCGATCGCCGGTCGCGGCCGTCAGATCGAAAAGTAGGACTGCGTCGAATGGCGCCGGCAAGAGGGACAATGTTCAAGACCGACCGACAATCTTCGGTTGCCCTTGGGGCGCCGCCTCGCATGCGGCTAAAATGACGGCTGGCGGCTTCGCCGCACGCTTCTTGCTCTCCACAACGGCCGCTGTTCGCGATGTCCTTAGATCAAACGCAAGCGCAGGGAACCGAGGAGCAGCGCCGCGCTCAGGCCCTGAGTTTGCAGCGTGCCCGGCCGCCGATCGACGTGCCGGGTTACTCGCCCCAGCGGTTCTTGGGGGCGGGAGCCTATGGCGAGGTCTGGGTCGCGATCGACAACAACACCGGCCGCCAGGTGGCGATCAAGTTCTACGCCCACCGCGGCGGTCTCGATAGCTCCATCCTGTCGCGGGAAGTCGAGAAGTTGGCCTTTCTGCATGCCGATCGGTACGTGGTGCAGTTGCTCGACGTGGGATGGGAAAGCGTGCCGCCGTACTACGTCATGGAGTATGTCGAACAGGGGTCGCTCGAAGATCGGCTGCGGCGCAAGGGGCCGCTTCGCGTTCACGAGGCGGTGAACCTGTTTACCGACGTGGCGGTGGGCCTGTTGCATGCCCACGGGAAGGGAGTATTGCACTGCGATTTGAAGCCAGGCAACGTGCTTTTGGACCAGGACCAGAAGCCGCGGTTGGCCGATTTTGGCCAATCGCGGCTGTCGCACGAGCAGCGACCGGCGCTAGGGACCTTGTTCTACATGGCCCCTGAGCAGGCGGATCTGCAGGCCATGCCCGACGCACGGTGGGACGTGTACGCACTTGGCGCGCTCTTGTATTGCATGCTGGTGGGGTCCCCGCCGCACCGGCACGACGAGGCCGTGACCGAGATTGAGCGGGCGGAGGACCTGTCGGAGCGGCTAGCGCGGTACCGGCGGGTGATCGAATCGTCTCCTTTGCCCAGCGACCACCGGCGCGTGCCGGGGGTAGATCGTGCCTTGGCGGAAATCGTCGATCGCTGCCTGGCGGTAAATCCGGCAGAGCGGTTTGCCAACGTGCAGGCGGTGCTGGACGCGCTCGAGGGGCGGGCGCGGCGGCGGGCACGGCTCCCCTTGATGATCTTGGGGGCGGTGGGGCCGCTACTGTTGCTGACGTTGCTCTCCATCGTGGCCTGGCGGTGGTTTTCCGACTCGATCGAGCAAACCAGCCGGGCGCTTACGGAGCGGGCCTTGCAGTCGCTGGATTTCGCCGGGCGGAGCGTGGCGACGGTGGCCGCCGACGAATTGGAGCGCCGCTTCGAGACGGTGGAGCGAATCGCCAGCGATCCGCAGATCGTGGCCAGCTTGCAGGAGATCGCCAACGACGCCGAGCTGCAGCCGCTGTTGCGGCGACTGAGCGATCCGGCCCTGCGAACGCAATTGGAGGCCGAGCGGAAGACACTGCGAGCGCCATCCAAGCCGGGACCGGGGCTGCCGGTGCCGCCCGACCAGCGGCCAGCGGCGGTCAAGCGGCTCGACGCGCGCATGGCACAGCTTACGGCCGGCAACGATCGGTTCGAGATCGCCAGTTGGTTTGTGACCGACGGATTGGGAATACAGTTGCTGCGGATCGAGCCGAGCGACACCACGGGACAGAATTATTCCTGGCGATCGTATTTTCACGGTGGCAGCCGGGACGAGTCGGAGGATTGGCGCCCGTTGCCGGGGCAACATGTGTCGCGCACGCAGCTTTCGGCCGTCTATCGCAGCCGCTCGTCCAAGCATTGGAGCGTGGCGATTTCCACACCGGTATTTTCAGCCGCCGGCCCGGCCCGGCGGTTTCTGGGGGTGGTGGCGGTGTCATTCCCCGTGCGGGGGAAGTTCATCGAGCTGGGAGAGGGAGACCAGCAGTTTTCGGTACTGGTCGACACGCGGCCGGGGGACCACCAGGGCCTGATCTTGCAGCACCCGGCGTTCGACGTGCTAGCGGAAAGCGATCCGGGCCACCTCGATCGACTGGCTCACTTCCGGCTCGATCCGGCGGAAATTCCTGTGCCGCGGGACGGCGACGACGACTACCGCGACCCGCTGGGGGAGGCGGGCGGACTGCCGAAGTTTTCCGGCCGGTGGCTGGCGGCCCAGCGACCGGTGCGATTCCAAGGGCACGACACCGGCTGGGTGGTGCTAGTTCAGGAGTCGTTCGCCCACGCGATCGGAGGAGAATTGGCCCAGCTCCGCCGGGCGTTTCTCGTCAATGGCCTGCTCGCCGTGGCGGCGGTAGCGGGGGTCCTGGGGCTCACCTGGTGGCTGGTGATGCGGAGCCTCTCGGTCGGGACAAACGCTTTTTCCGCCGAACCCTCCTCCCACGTGCGACTTCCGGAAACGCTGACTTTTCAAGCGACGCAGCGGCAGTCGCCGTAACGGTGATTCAAGCATGCCATGCCGACGATTGTTCAAGAAAGCGAATGGGACCGTTCGCCACAAGGATTCTGAGACGCCATGGCTGACCTGATCGCCCAAGGCGCTGATCCTTCGCAACGCTGGCGGCGGGCGCTGCCCGTGGGCCGGACGGTGGTGCTGGGGCGGATGTCGCCCCCCTGGTCGACGCCCTGGGACGATCGGATTTCCCGCGAGCATTTGCAGGTAACTTGGGATGGGCGGGAGTTGCGCTGCCGGCAGCTTGCCTCGGCGAGAAATCCGACTTTTGTACGGGGAAATCCCGTGCAGGAGTTCGCGATCCGGCCAGGCGAGCACTTCGTCATCGGGGGGACGAGTTTCAGCGTCAGCGACGAGCAGGCGAACGTCTCCGTCGGATTTCCCGCGCCGGCCCAGGAGCGCTCGTTTACTGCCCAGTATCTCAAGCGGCTCCGATACCGCGACGCGGACGAGCGAATCGAAATCCTCAGCCGCCTGCCGGAGGTGATCGCCGGGGCGGCGACCGACGCCGAGCTGTTCGTGCGGCTGGTGAACGTGTTGCTGTTGGGCGTGCGCGAGGCGGATGCGGCGGCGATCGTCGCGGTCGCCGACGCGGGGAGCACCGCGCCGGTGCGGGTGCTGCATTGGGACCGGCGCGGCAAGTTGGGGGGGGCGTTTCAGCCTAGCGAACGGTTGATCCAGGAATCGATCCGCCGCCGGGAGAGCTTGCTCCACCTGTGGAATGTCAGCGGCGCGCCCGCTTTTACCCAGGCCGAAAACTACGACTGGGCCTGTTGCACGCCGGTGCCGGGGGAGCCTTGCCGCGGGTGGGGCTTGTACCTGGCTGGAAAGTTTGCCCGCGACGAGAGCGGCTCGCCGGAACAATCGGACCCCGCCGACCTGCGCGACGATCTGAAATTCACGGAGATGGCCGCGGCCACGCTCGGTTCGCTGCGGGAATTGCGGCTCCTGTCCCGCCAGCATGCGGGCTTGAGCCAGTTCTTCTCACCGGTCGTGCTCGAGGCGCTGGCCGAGGAGAATCCCGAGCGGGTTCTGGCCCCGCGCGAGACCGACGTCTCGGTACTGTTTTGCGACCTGCGCGGGTTTTCCCTTCGCAGCGAGCGCGCGGCGGGGGACCTGCTGGGACTCTTGGAGCGGGTCAGTCAGGCTTTGGGGGTGATGACGCACCAGATTCTCGACCAAGGGGGAGTCGTCGGGGATTTTCAGGGCGACGCCGCGATGGGATTCTGGGGGTGGCCCATGCCACAGCCAGACTCCGCTCGCCGAAGCTGCCTCTCGGCGTTGGGAATCTGGAGCGCGTTCTCGGCGGCAGCCCGCCTGCCGGACCATCCGCTGGCGGGATTCCAAATGGGGATTGGCATCGCCCGCGGCCGCGCGGTGGCGGGAAAAATCGGCACCGCCGATCACGTCAAGGTGACGGTCTTCGGCCCGGTGGTAAATCTTGCCTCGCGGCTGGAAGGAATGACCAAAATTTTCCGAGCGCCGATCCTGATCGACGAGCCGACGGCGACCCTGTTGCGCCAGCAGGCCGGACCCGGAGAAACGCGCGTCCGCCGCGTGGCCAAGGTCCGCCCCTTCGGCCTGGGCCAGGCGGTGCAGGTGTTTGAACTGCTCCCCGGGCCGCGCGAGCTGCCGGAGTTCACCGACCAGGCAATTTTGGATTACGAGCAGGCGCTCGTGGCATTCGAGTCAGGCGATTGGGCAGGCGCGTTTGAGCTGCTGCACAAGGTGCCGGCGGCCGATCGGGTGAAAGACCACCTGATCGCGATGATCGCCCAGCACAATCGCTCCGCTCCCGGCGGCTGGGACGGTGTGATCGCCCTGTCGGCGAAGTAGCCAGTCCCCCGAGCGCAAATCAGGCGCCGGCATTCCGCGCTTTGTGCCGGCGCCAGGCGCAGGCATGTCCGGCCGAACGGGGACCAGTTCAATCGTGCCGCGCGGTCGCGCCGGTCCGTTCTTTCTTGGTCCCTTTGAAGTCGTCGACGAATTCGCCCAGCATGTAGACTTCGACCCGCGAATTCTGGCTTTGCAGGCCGGTATCGACGCGGAGGGTCAACGGTTCGTGCGCACCGGCCTGGCTTAAGCGAATGCGCTCCGGTTCGATGCCGTTCTCGGTCAAAAAGGCCATCACGGTCTGGCAGCGGACGTACGACAACTGCCAGGCGTCAATAAATTCGCTATTCGTTGGCAAGGGCCGGGCGGAAGTGTGCCCGCGCACTTCGATTTTGTTGGGCTTGCCCTTCAGGGTGGGGACGAGTTCCTGGAGCCGGAATTTTCCGCGTTCGTCGAGCACGGCGGAGGCTTCGGCGAAGGGGACGACGGTGCCGGCGTGGGTATTGTCGCCGTCATGGAGGACCAGCAGGCTGGGCTTGCGCGCGCCGATTCCCCCTTTTTGTTCGTTGCTGTCGTCGCTCTGGGTGGCGGCTTCGGCCCCCTTTCCGCGGCTGCGGGGGCCGCGGGTGTTGACTTTGACGCCGGAACCGTCCCCGGTTTTGCGCATCTGCACGGTGGCGTTCATGCCGCCCGGTTGGGTGCCGACGCCATTGGGATGGTTGAAATACTGGGCGATGGCCTCGCGGACTGGTTTGTTCTGGGCCACGATCCACATGACCAAAAAGAAGGCCATCATCGCGGTCACGAAGTCCGCGTAGGCCACTTTCCAAGCGCCGCCACCCTTGCCTGCCATCGTCGTCGTTCCTCCGCCAATGGGGAAATGCGCCCGCGCGCGTTATACGTTGCAGCGCGTCAGGCGCTGGCTTCCGCGTCCTTGAACAATTGGTCGAGTTCCAACCGGGTGGGGCGCACTTCCGAGCCCACGCCGCGGCGGGCCTGGTCGATGGCGATTTTGGGGGGCACATCGTTGACAAAGGCCACGATGATCGTGGCGATCGTGCGGAAGAAGCCCAATTCGGCCTGGCCCAGGAATTCCATCCGGGACACCAGCGGTCCAATAAAGCCGTAAGAAAGGAGAATTCCCAAGAAGGTTCCGACCAGCGCCGCACCTACCTTGTGGCCGATCTCCTCGACCGGCCCGTCGATCGCCCCCATGGTGATCACGATCCCCAGCACCGCCGCCACGATCCCGAAGCCAGGCAACCCGTCGGCCGTCTTGCCCAACACGCCGATGGGGGCATGGTGCTCCTCTTCGATGACCTTGATTTCGGCGTCGAACAGGGCCGGAAGCTGGTCCGGTTTGGCGGTGCCTTCGATCACCGGGGCCAGTCCGCCGCAGATGAACTCGGTGACGTGGTGATTGTTGGCGATCAGGGGGTACTTTTTGAAAATGCTGCTCTCGTGCGGATTGCT
Organism: Pirellulales bacterium; assembly: GCA_022842745.1. Taxonomy (GTDB): domain Bacteria; phylum Planctomycetota; class Planctomycetia; order Pirellulales; family JALHPA01; genus JALHPA01. The sequence continues at coordinate 2,320 of JALHPA010000058.1, read as the reverse complement.
GCAGTGGGATTCGAGAATCATCAACCCTTCCCGGCGGGCGGCGCGGAGCAGGTCGTACATCAGCTTGAACAGCTCGGCGTAGGCCTGCTTGCCGTAGGGGGATCCTTTGAGCGATTGGACGATGCCTTTGCTCAGATCGACAAGGACTTTCTTGGGGGACATGATAATCATCGCCCCCAACGCCGCCCCGCCGATTGTGACCAACTCGAAGGGATGGATGAGCGCGCCCACCTGGCCGCCGGAACCCATGAATCCGACCAGCACCGCCCCCATCACGACCAGCGACCCGACAATGACAATCATGAGCGACGAACCCTTCCTGAACCCAGACCGCGCGCAGAGCGGACGCGCCGGAACCATTTCTCTACCGATACTTAGCATGCGGTTGGATGCAATGTGGCCGGAATAGGCCGACGAATCGCCGGTTTTGCGATTGCCCCGGTGGGGATTGCGCCGAGGGCTTGTGCCTGTGGCTCTCCGCAGCTCGCGGCGGCGGAGTCGATCGCAAATTGATGCCGGGGCGAAATTCGCTATGATCGGGATATTCCGCAAAGTTGTTTTGGCCTGCCTAAATTTCCGTCCAATCTCCCGCTGGAGGGCGGCCGGCCGAAATTGATTGGGTCACACGACCGCCGTACCGGCCGCTATCTCCCGCCTGTCCCCGATTTGTCATGCGAAACCACGTCCGCAGAGCGTTTGGCTATTTCGCGCTGGCTGCGATGCTATTGGCCGGCGCCCTGCCTGGCTGTACCAAGAGCAAGGAGAACGCCAGCGCCAACGGCGAGCCGCCGGCGATTGCGGCGAGCGACCTGCAACCGCCGCAGGAATTGGCGCGGCGGATCGACGGAGTGGTCGAGTTTTCGCGCTCCGGCCGGCGGTTGAATTCGCGCGACCACGCCGCCTGGCAGGTGGTGCACGGCGTGTTGGCGTTTGGCGGCGATTTCGACATCGAGCACGAGGGACGGCTCGTTCCGGCGATGGACTGGCTGCTCAAGGGGGAGCAGTTGCGGGGCTGGAACCTGCGCCCGGGGGACAAGGGTGTGATCAGCGTTCTAGAGGCCGGTTCCAAGGAAGGGCAGGGGCACCCCGACCAGTGGCTGGGGTATCTTTCGCAAACGGGATTGGGGCTGGACGAGGAACTGACGGTCGGCAATCGGACCTATAAGATTCGCGATCTGCTGACGCAGGCGCAATGGGACATTTACGACGGCATGGAAGCCACCTGGACCTTGATGGCGCTGGTGACGTACCTGCCGCTGGACGCTACCTGGACCAACAAAGCTGGCGAGACGTGGACGACGGAACGGGTGGTGGCGATGGAGGCGGCGCACCCGTGGCCCTTGAGCGGCAATTCGTGCGGCGGCTCGCACCGGCTGTTTGGGCTGGCGCTGTCGGTCAATCGATTCTTGGCCGAACACGGAAACGACCCCGCCAGTTTGGTCGGCGGATGGAAGGCGGCGGACGAACGGCTGCAACAACTCAAACAGACCGCGCGGCAGTTCCAGCAGCCCGACGGGAGTTTTTCGACTTTGTATTTTGAACGCCCGGCCACCTCCGCCTCTCCGGACGAGCGGATCAACGTCACCGGGCACACGTTCGAGGTACTGGCGACCTGCATGACACAGGAGGAACTGGAGCAGCCGTGGGTCGTGAAGGCGGCCGAGGAGCTCTGCGAGCTATTGGAGCAGACGCAGGAGATCGCGATTAGCTGCGGCGGGCTGTACCACTCGGCCCACGGGCTGATGATCTACCGGCATCGCCGATTTGGTCCCCCACCCGCCGACGCCACAAGGACGACGGCCAAACCGGCGGCCGCGGAACGCGCCGCGGGATTGTGAGCCGTGCGGCCGACTGCGGGCGATGACGGCGCGGGTTTGGGCAGGGGGCGAAATCTATCGCTGCCGCCGGTTGGCCCGCAAAATCTCCAAGACCGCTTCCATGTCGGCGGGAAGGGGGGCGGAGAACTCCAGCTCCGCGCCGCTGTCGGGGTGACGCAGCTTGAGCCTCGCGGCGTGTAAGGCCTGGCGGGCCAGAACGACGGTTTCGTCGTCCCGAGCTTTGGTCAGTTCCCCGCGCGTGACCCGATCCCGGCCGCCGTACAACTTGTCGCACAAGACCGGGCACTGGATGTGGGCCAGGTGGACCCGGATCTGATGGGTGCGGCCCGATTTGGGAAGCACGCGCACCAATCCGAATCCAGGGAACCGCTCCAGCACCTCGTACTGCGTCATTGCCGGGCGGCTGGTGGAGTGATCCTTGCGGATCGCCATTTTCTCGCGCTGGTAAGGATGGATGCCGATTGGCAGGTCGATCCGATCCT
>JALHPA010000057.1:7084-9612 GCA_022842745.1 Pirellulales bacterium | reverse complement strand
TCCTATACGTCCACCATTGCAAGTGATTATCCAGCGCCACCGGCTCGGCTGGCGGCTGAAACACCACCGACCCGGCGACCAGGTTCTCCGGCGGCGCTCCCGGAAAATCCTCCGCCTTGGGCGCCATCTCCGCCACCGTCCGATAACCCGTCGCCTCGACAAACTTCGCGAACTGCTCGTTGGTCACTTCCTTCGGATCGATCCAAAACCCGCTCACCCGCACCCGATGCACCGGCCGCGCGTCCCGCATCTCCGGGTGCTCGGTCCCCATCCAGAATTCTCCCCCGGCTATCCACACCATCCCCGGCGGAGGATAGACATCCCCCTCCGCGGATCGTGCCAGAGATCCCTCTGCGGCCCCGCCCCCTTTGGACCCCTCTCCCGTCGCCGACCGGTCCCCAGACTCTTTCCTCTCAGATTGAAATCCCTTGCCGGCGACTCCCACCTCGCTCTCCCGCGTTCCCATCCACGCGGTTATCGCATAAGTTGCCCCAAAGGCCGCCGCCGCAAGCACACAAACCACCATCCATCGAGGCATACGTTCCACCATTTCAAAACCGTTGAAGCATCCAGCGTCCCGCCGCCACCGCGGCCTGCTGCCATCATGACATACCCGCCCCCCGCGGGCGATTGTCCATCGACAGATTATCCCCACATTTCACTCCCCCAAAATCACCACCCATGCGCACCACCTGGACCTTCGGATCAGCCGGACAACTCCTCTTTGGCCCCTATGCCGTCCAGCAGCTAGGAGATCTGACCCAGCGCCTCGCCTTACACCCCCTGCTCGTCGTCACCGACCGCAAACTTGCCCAGGCAGGCGTCCTCGATCAAGTCCTCCGCCCCTTGAAGGCGGCTGGCGTCGCGGTCGAAGTCTTCGACGCCGGAGCGCCCGAGCCGGCATTCCCCCTCGCCCAAGAGACCGTCGAATCTGCCCGCGCCGCTAACGCCGTCGCCCTCCTTGGTTTGGGGGGCGGCAGCAACATGGACCTCGCCAAGATGGCCTCTGTCCTCTTGGCCCACGGCGGATCTCCGAGCGATTACGCCGGCGAAAACCGCGTCCCCGGCCCCGTTGCCCCCGTGATCTGCGTCCCCACCACCGCCGGGACCGGCAGCGAGATCAGTGCCTCGTGCGTTATGACCGACGACGCCAGCCAGCTCAAAATCGGCGTCCTCAGCCACTTCATGCGCCCTCGTCTGGCCATCGTCGACCCCTGCCTGGCGCTCACTTGTCCGCGCAAGGTCACGGCCGACAGCGGTATCGACGCCCTCGTCCACGCCATCGAAGCGTTCACCGCCGTGGACAACGATCGCTTCCTCCTCCCTCCCGGTGAATCCACCATCTATCAGGGCCGCAATCCGCTCGGCGACCTGTTCGCTGAAAAGGCCATCTCCCTGATCGGCCAGCACCTCGTCCGCGCCGTGCGCCAGGGCGACGACCTCGATGCCCGCGCTGGCATGGCCCTCGCCGCTACGCTCGCCGGTCTGGCCTTCTCGAACGTCGGCGTAGCCCTAACTCACGCCCTCGAGTATCCCATCGGCGGCGCGGTCCATTGCTCGCACGGCGAAGGCAACGGCGTCCTGCTCCCCCACGTCATGCGCTTCAACCTCCCCGGCCGCGAAGCGGAATTCGCCCGCGTGGCCGAACTGCTCGGCCGCTCGACCGCTGGCCTGCCTCTCGCCGCCGCCGCCGAGCAAGCCATCGACGCCGTCCAACAAATCTCGCGCGACATCGGCTTGCCCAGCGGTTTATCCCGGTTGGGGGTCCAACCCGACCAGATCGACCTCCTGGCGGAAAAAGCCCTCTCCATCAAGCGCATCCTCCGCGTCAATCCCCGCCAACCGACCCTCGCTGACCTCCGCCAGATCCTTCGGCAAGCGCTCTGATTTCCATCTCTCCCGCGCCCTCAGTTGCCGCCCGTGGAAACTTCCCCGCGGTTCGCTAAAATCGGTGCACAATTCAACCTTTCACTTGGCGTCGGAATCAGCCCATGGACGCGCAGACGCTGCTCTGGAAAAAATTTCCCGTCCTCGACGAAGGCTTCGTCTGCCTGGTCGATGTCATGGGAAACGACCAATCCATCGTCCAGGCGGCCCGCGTCAGCTACGGCGAAGGCACCCGCAAAACGTCCGACGACCGCGCCCTCATCCGCTACCTCATGCGGCACCGCCACAGCACCCCCTTCGAGATGGCGGAGCTGAAAATCCTCGTCCGCACCCCGATGGATTGCTGGCGGCAGTGGATCCGCCACCGCACTGCCAACGTCAACGAGTACAGCACCCGCTATTCCCTCGCCATCGATGCCGCGCAGGCAACTTGCCCCGACGAATGGCGCACCCAGGCCACGACCAACCGCCAAGGCAGCGGCGATTTTCTCGATCGCGCGGTCGGCGAGCGCCTCTCCGCGGCCGAGGCCGAGTTTCAAGCCGCCGCCCGCCGCCTCTACGAAGACCGCATTGCCGCCGGCGTCGCCCGCGAACAAGCCCGCAAGGACCTCCCTCTCTCAACGTATACCGAGGCCTACTGG
>JALHPA010000057.1:0-7074 GCA_022842745.1 Pirellulales bacterium | reverse complement strand
CTGGAAGATCGACCTGCACAACCTGCTGCACTTCCTCGCTTTGCGCATGGACGCCCATGCCCAATTCGAAATCCGCGAATACGCCCGCACAATCGGCGAACAGATCGTGCAGCCCCTCTTTCCCTTGACCTGGGAAGCGTTCGCCGACTTTCGCCTGGAAGGGATGACCCTCACGCGCCTCGACCGCCAGTTGATCCGGCGGCTGATCGACCGCCTGGTGGAAGAGCGCGCCCCCCGCGCGACGGAAGCCGATTTTCTCGCCGTTCAAGACCCCGAATGGCAGGGCAAACTCCGCTCCCGCGAACGCGACGAGTGCCGTGAAAAACTTATCGCCCTCGGCCTCCTTGTTCCCGACCGCAACCACTAATCCTCCCCCTTCCCACCTCCGCACGATGCACGCCACCCCCGAAGAGCTGTTGCAGTTCAACCACCGCTTGCTGGAGAGCATCTTCACCGGCGATTGGGACGCCTACCGCTCCCTCTGCGCAGAGGACCTCACCTGCTTCGAGCCAGAAGCCCTCGGCCACCTCGTCGTCGGAATGGATTTCCATAAGTTCTACTTCGACCTCGCAGGCGGCGGCGGACCGCGCAACGTCACGATGGCCAACCCCAAAGTCCGCATACTCGGCGACGAAGCCGCCGTCGTGGCCTACACCCGCCTCGTGCAAAAGCTGAATGCCGACGGCGTCCCCGTCACCGTCCGCGTCGAAGAAACCCGCGTCTGGCAGTACCAATCCGGCGCCCACGGCGGCCGCTGGAAAATGGTCCACGTCCACCGTTCGACCCCCGCCTCCTGACCGGCCGGCGAGTCGATTCCCGCTCCTGCGCCCGACGCCCCACCGCGTCCGTGGCCAACGCGACATGGCCAAACCTACATCGCCAACTCGCACTCCGCCGCCAACTGCTCTTCCCGCACGATGCGGTCGTGAATCTCCTGCCGGTGGATCGGCAGCTCCGCCGGGGCCGATATCCCCAGTTGCACCCGCCCCCGCCCCATTTCCAGCACGGTAATGGTAATCTCCCCGGCTATGACCAAAGCCTGCCCCGGTTTCCGACTAAGTACAAGCATGGGAACTCCTTCCGACCGCCAAGAGAAAACGCGCCCCGAATCCCCAAATGCTAGCACCCCTCCATGAGCAAATGATGAGCGCCAGGCAAGTTGTCTGTCATAGCCCCCCGGCCCTCGCCGGACCCTGCCCGCCAGAAACCGGCCGCCCAATCTCCCGTCGCCTCAAGCGCACCCGTCTACCCCCTGCCGGCATCGTCGGTTTTTCAACTCCCTACGCTCGCTCGATCGGAAACGCCAGCACCTCATCCAGCGTTTTCGCCCCCGCCGCCAGCATCACCACCCGGTCGAAACCGAGCGCCGTCCCCGAGCACGGCGGCAGACCTGCCTCCATCGCCAAGAGCAATCGCCTTCCCCCCGGCAACGCCGGCTTGCCATCCGCCGCGCGGGCACGGTTCGCGGCCACGTCCCGCTCCCGCAATACGTCCGGATCGAGCAACTCGTGGTAGCCGTTCGCTAGCTCGATCCCCTCCACGTACAGCTCGAACCGCTCCGCCACTGCTTGCTTCTCTCCGCGCACCTTGGCCAGCGCCGCCTGGGATGCCGGATAGTCATACAGAATCGTCGGCCGTCCCCGCCCCAACTGCGGCTCGACCAGCGCGCCCAACAGCAGTTGCAGCCAGCCATCCCAGTCCTCTCCCAAAGACTCAGGCGCCTCCACTCCTGCCCGTCGCGCGGCGGCCTTAAGCTCGTCCACCGTCGTCGCAAACGCGTCCACACCGACGTATTGACCAAACGCGGCCCCATAGCTCAACAGCTCCGCTGCTCCCCGCCCCAGTAACGCCTCTTGCAGATCGGATAACAGCCTCATTCCCGCCAACATGTCGTCCCCCACCCGGTACCAGTCCACCATCGTGAATTCGGGATTGTGCCGCCCCCCCCGCTCAAAGTTCCGAAACGCCCGCGTGATCTGGTAAATAGCCTCCCCCCCCGCCGCCAACAGCCGTTTCATGGCAAATTCCGGCGACGTTTGCAGCCACAGCCGCCGCCCCTGCTCCGGACGCGCCGGATCGTCCCCCAGCACGGTCGAGAACGGATCCAAGTGCCGGTCCACCACCACGTCCGCGGAGAGGATCGGCGTCTCGACCTCCAAGAATCCCCGCGCGGCGAAAAACTCCCGCACCGCCGCCAACAGCCGCGCGCGTTGCCGCAGCCGCTCCCAATTAGCGGTCGGGCGCCAATCCTGCGCGTCTTCGGTCGCGTGCTGGGTCACCGGGCAAATAGAAAACCGAATGCGATCGAGCGGAACCGTAACCACCGCCCCACTCTACCGCTCCCCGCCCGCTCCAGCAAACCGCCGCCACCTTCCCTCCGTCCGACTCGGCGAGTCGCCGGCGTTGATCCACGGCGCTAGGCGTTACGCAGCTCGGGGAGGGGCATCCGCCGCTTGCGCGAGAATGGCGCTCCATTTCCGTCCCACGACCTGCGGACAGAAACGCTCGTTGATGTACGCTTGCCCGGCGATCAGGCGTCGTACCGCTTCCGCCGGCGATTCCACCGCCCAGCGAATGCCTTCCCTCATGTCCTCATGCAGGAACGCAAACTCCCCCAGCTCGACATACGCAGGCAGCGGATACGCGATGACGAACCGCCCGCGACGGATCGGCTCGACCACGCGATTCGGACTCTTCACTTGCTTCTGGGCCACAGGCAGGCTGGGGACCAGTACCAGATCGCACTCCTCCATCGCTTTCCAGGTTGCTGCCGGACTCCAGGCCGTCGCCCGCAGCCGCAGCCCCGGACCGAACTCGCGCTCTGCCTGGGCCAGCCGGTTCGTCAACGCCGAGGAGACCTGCGTCACGACTTCGAGCGCCAGCGGTAGCTCCCGGCTGCACCGCCCCAGCGAAGGCAACATCGCCTCCACCGTGTCAAAGTTCACCGGATGCCCAAACCACAAGAGCCTCAGCCGCTCCCCCCCCGGAGCAAACGCCGGCGTGCCGGCGGGCGCTTCGTATGGGTCGTCGACGATCGTGGCGGCCCGCCCCGTTTTGCGCTCTACGACCTCCGCCATCGCCGCCGTGCTGGCCACAATCCGGTCCGCCATCCGGCACAGAGCGTGATAACTGGCTTTGAGGTCGGGCGTTTCAAAGTGGTCGTCGCATAGATCGACGATCACTCGGCTCCCCAGCCGCTGCGCCCGTTCCGCCAGCGGCGCGCTCGACGCCGCCAGCACCTTCGACACCACCACCACGTCGGCGGCCAGCGCGCCATCTTCGCGCCCGCCTACATCGCTCGTCGCCTGGAAGAAAGACACCGTGTGCCCCTGACGGCGCATCTCCGCCGCCGCAGGCAGCACCCGGTACCGAATGCTCGCCAAGGGGGAAGTCCAGGCCCCCTCCTGCCCCGCGATCGGCGCCGCCACCAACCACGTCACGCGCATCGCTCTTCCCTACGGTTAGGCCGAGGCCGCCACGCCTTGCCGGTTCAGCAAGGCCAACCCTTCCTGCGCCGGGCGAAAATCCGGCGCGAGGGCCAGCGCCTGCCGAAAGTAGGCGCTCGCTTGCGATAACGACCCATGCGCCGCATGCAACCGGCCCGCCCGCGACAGTAGCGCCGGCGAAGAGGGTTTGATCCGCATCGCTTCCGCCAACGCCTGCGCCGCTTCCTGCGGCCGGCCTTGCATCTCGTACATGTCCAGCAGGTTGGTGTGCGCCTCCAACAGGTCGGGATTCACCCGCACCGCCCGCCGCAAGGTGTCGATCGCTTCCACCGGCCGCCCAGACATCCACAAACAGGTCCCGAGCGTGTTCTGGTACCGCGCTTCGCTCGGATTGCTCTCCACCGCTTGAATCGCGGCTTCGATCGCCTGCATGCCGTTCCCAAGCTGCACTTCCACGATCGCCAACATGTTCAGCGCTTCGCTGGCGCCAGGGTAATCCCTTAGCAGCTTTCGGTATCCGATCCGCGCTCCCAGCAGGTCGCCGCTCTGATGCCGCGCGACATTCACCGCCAATTCGCGATCGAACGGAGCGGCCGCCACGGCCCGAACCTTGCCCGGCGCATCGGGCCAGCCCACGATAAAATCGTCCACCACCCGGTCCAGCACCGCCGCCCCCAGGCTCTCCAAAAACTCGATCGACGCGTACGGCCGCTGGCCGTAGTGCTTGGCCCCGTGCAGTTTCTCCTCGACGATGATGATCGGCTTGCTGTCCAAGAGGGTCTGCCGCGCCCCTTCCAGCACGTGCAGTTCAAACCCCTCGGTATCGATCTTCATGTACCCCACGTTGGTCAATTTGAAGTCGTCGAGTTTCCCCAGCGGAATCAGCCCCGGCTGCTGGACGTTCACGTGCGTCGCACCGGTGTGTGCCTCGTCGTAATGAAACGACACTGCCCCATGATCGTTCCCCAGCGCCATCGGCACGACTTGCAGCCGATCGGATACGACGTTCTTCTCTAAACACGCCCGCAACGGCGGCAAAGGCTCAAACGCCACCACCCGCCGGAAGCGCTGCACGAGGCACTTGCTCCACATGCCAACATGCGCCCCAATGTCGATCGCCAGCTCAAATTGCGTGACGAATTCCAGCGAGCGATTCAATTGCCGAGGTTGGTAAGTCCCTCCGGACTGTTCCAAGTAGTCCGGCATATGCGCTTCGCCATCGGGTAGATAAATTCCGGCGACTTGTTTCATGGTTTGTGCCTCATCGGCCGTCCGCGCGGCCCAGAAATGAATTGGATACCCACCCGCACCCAGCGGCCCACGCTGGACCGTGCCGCCCGGCGCCGCCCACGCCCAGGTACAATCCTGCCGCTTTTTTACCCGGTCACGTTGTGGCCGTCGCGTCGCGGCACTCGCGTCGCACAGTTCACGAAGGACCGCTCACGCCGCGGCGCGCGTGCCGCTCGGCGCCGTGGCCATCGCGGCGCGCCGCTTTCCAATCATGTTGACCATCAGGTACGGCAGATACTTCCTCCGCGCCTGCCCGGCCGGCTCGTGAAATACCGCCAGCGTGTTGTCCACCACCGGGTTTTTCACGTCGATCGGAAAGAATTCGTTATCGGCCGTGGTCGAGTAATGCAAATGCGCCCATTCGAACTCCTCGAACAAACTAGCGATTCCCCGGTGCGAAAACCGGAAGTAGTCGTCCGGATAGGGGTGATAGCGCCACACCCACGGGGCCGAAACGTATAGCTTCCCTCCAGGCCGCAGCAGCCGCGTAATGTTCTCCGCCATCTTCCACGGCTTCGGCACGTGTTCCAGCACCGAGCAACATATCGCCAGCGCGAAATGCCCGTCCGGCAGCCCCCCCGTCCCCGAGGTCAAATCCGCCACCAGGTCCACTCCCGGCCCCGGCGCCAGATCCACCCCGATGTACTCGGAGCGGGAATAGAACTCCCGAAAACTGGACGTGCTGCCGTAGTCCTTGCTCCCGATTTCCAGAACCGGCCCCTCGCACCGCGGCATCAGCCGGTGCAGAAACCGCACTTGATTCACGTCGCCCATGGGCGAATCCCCCTTTTATTGATTGCGCCTCAGATAGCCGTTCCGGTTGAACGACAAGAGCAGCTTCTCCATGCCGCGATCTACCGACCAGGTCGGCTGCTCGCGCAAAAACTGTTCGACCGCTTCATACGGCCCGGGGCCAAAATCCGCCCGCACCGGATGCCCGTTCACGATCGTGTCCTCCACGATCAAGTAGCCCCCCGCCCGCACCAGAGGCGCATACGCCCGCAATTCGGCTAGCACGTGATCGCGCCGGTGGTCCGAATCCAAGATCACCAGCACCTCGCGGCATGCAGCCGCGCGCCGCGTGATCTCCGCCACTACCGGCCCCGCCGTCGACGATCCTTGCACGTAGGCGATCCGCGGATGCCGCGGCCACTCCTGGCGCGATTCAATGTCGATCGAAACGACCGCACCGCTGCCGATCAAATCGCAAATCGAAGCCAGGTACAGCGCGCTCCCCCCATACGCCGTCCCCGTCTCGACGATCAAATCCGGACGACGCTCGTACAGTATCTCTTGGTACAGCCACAAATCGAGCGGGCACTTCAGCGTCCGCACCCCCAGCCACTGGGTATTTCCCCAGGTTCTGTTGCCGTACCGGCTGTTGTAGTACAGTTCGTGAAACCCATCGACGAGCGCGTGTTGCTCGCCGGACAGGTCCGATAGATATCCGTCTCGCGGCATTGAAGCAGTAGCGCACACGTCGGGTAACCCTGCGGGGCAATTCCGGTCCCAATCGGCCGTACATTGGTTATCGCCGCGATAATCGGCAAACTTTATCCATTCCCACAGCCCCCCACCAAAGTGAGTCACCACCATGTCGTTTGCGGGATCGCGCGTGCTCGTTCTCGGGGCCGAAGGTCAGGTCGGCAGCGAATTGTGCCGCCAGCTAGGCGACGCCGCCCTTCCCGCTGCCCGCGTGGACGTCGATTTGGCCCGGACCGAGTCGATCGAATCGGAAATTTCCCGTCTCGGACCAGACGCCGTCGTCAACGCGGCCGCCTACACCAAAGTTGACCTTGCCGAGAAAGAATCCGACAAGTGCTGGGCTATCAATGCTCATGCCGTCGAGGCGCTCGCCTCGGCCTGTCGCCGGCGCGGCATCCCCTTGCTCCATTTCAGCACGGACTACGTCTTTGGCAGCCACCAGCCCCGAACCGATCCCTGGACCGAGGACGAAACCCCCTCCCCCCAAAGCGTTTACGCCAAAAGCAAGCTCGCCGGCGAAAAACTCGCCCTGGCCTGGGAACGCGGAATCGTCGTCCGCACCTGCGGCCTCTACGGCCAACGCATCCAGCTTCCTCAGAGCAACTTCGTCGATACCATGTTGCGGCTGGGTCGCGAGCGCCCCGTCCTCCGCGTGGTTGCCGACCAGATCTGCACTCCCTCGGCCTGCGTCGATGTCGTCACCGCCGCCCTCTTCCTGCTCTCCCGCCGCCACTTCGGCCTCTATCATATTGTCAACGCCGGCCAGACCTCCTGGTTTAAATTTGCCCAGACAATCATGCGCCTCGCAGGCATCCCCACTCCGATCGAGCCGATCACGACCGCGGAATACGGC
>JALHPA010000056.1 GCA_022842745.1 Pirellulales bacterium | reverse complement strand
CATCGATATCAAGGAAACGCTCCGCGGGTTGCTGCGCGCGAAAAAATACCTCAAGCAAGTCTCGGCGGCCGATAAATTGATCCTCTTCGTGGGAACCAAGCGGCAGGCACAAGGCACCTTGGAGCGGGAGTGCCTCCGTTGCCACATGCCTTTTGCCTCCGATCGCTGGCTGGGGGGCACGCTCACCAACTTCCGCACCATCCGCAGCCGGCTCGGTCGATTGGAAGAAGTCGAACGGCTGATGGCGTCCGAGGAATTCAACGCCTACTCCAAAAAAGCCCAGTCGGCGTTGAAGCGCGAGCATCGCAAGATGTACCGCAACCTGAACGGCATTCGCACGCTCACTCGCCCGCCCGAGTGCATGGTCTTAATCGACCCCAAAAAGGAGCGGAACGCGATCCGCGAGGCCCGCAAACTCGGCGTCACGACCGTCGCGCTGATCGATACCGATTGCGACCCGGATCTGGTCGATCTGCCCATTCCCGGCAATGACGATAGCATCCGTTCGATCGAACTGATCGTGCAGCAACTGGCGGACGCCGTGCTGGAAGGCAAATCCGAGGCCGCCACCAAGCAGTTGGAACGGTCCGAGGGAATGACTCCCGTCGCCCGTTGACCTGCCCGCGAGAGCGACCGGTCGATTCAGAATCCGCTTCGGCCTCGCTTCGATTCGGCGGGCCCAACGAGCCAACAAACGATATAGGCCCAGTGGAGAGCAGCCGGTTTTCTAAGTCGGCCTCCTGATACGTCGGACGCGCCCCTCACGCGCTTTGCCCCGGGGCGCTCAGGAATTATTTTCCAGTCCTGCTCCGGCGCCCCAGGGCCTCCGCTCGGTCAGACTAAACTCAAATCACAAAAACTCATTACCGACACGGGAGTGGAACCATGCCAGAAGTTACAGCCGCCGCGGTCAAGTCCCTCCGCGAGAAAACCGGTTTACCGATGATGGAGTGCAAGCGAGCGCTCACCGAAACCGCCGGAGACGAACAAGCTGCCGTTGAATGGCTCCGCAAGCAAGGAATCAAAACCCAGGAAACTCGCCTGGGACGCGAAACCTCCACCGGCAGAATCGCCGTCTTCATCGACCCCGCCAAAAAAGTTGGCGCCATGATCGAATTGCAATGCGAGAGCGCGCCAGTCGCCAACCACGTCGACTTCAAACAACTGGCCAACGATCTCGCCAAACAGCTTGCCACGGGGCCGGGCGCCAAAACCGCCGATGAATTGTTGGCGCAACCCTCCCCCTCCGCGGGCGGCACGCTCAATCAGCAAAAAGACGACCTCTTCAACCGCATGCGAGAGGTTTTCAATCTCGGCCGGCTCGCTCGAATTGACGGCGAATGCGGCGGTTACGCCCACCACGACGGCTCGATCGGCGCCCTGGTCGAGGTTGTCGGCGGCTCCGCAGAGGCCGCCAAGGACGTCGCCATGCACGTTGTGGCGCAAGACCCCAGCGCCGTCTCCAAGGAAGATCTCGATCCCGCCGCCGTCGCCAAGGAAAAAGAAATCCTGACCGAGCAAGCCCGGCAGGAAGGCAAGCCCGACAACATCATCGCCAAGATGATCGAAGGCCGCCTGAGGAATTTTTACGCCGCCCAATGCTTGCTCGAACAGCCCTTCGTCAAGGACGATAAGCAGTCCGTGGCCCAATTCGCCAAACAGCATGGAATGCAGGTGAAACGGTTCATCCGCTGGCAAATGGGCAAGTAGCCTTCCAGCAAAATACCGAGCTATCCCCCATTCACGCATCGCCTACCGTACCGCGACTGCCGCGCCGAACTCCCTCCGGGTCATCGTATGCCTGACAACTCCGTACCCGCCGCCGACCCGCATTTTCGCCGCGTCGTTCTCAAACTCTCCGGAGAAAGCTTCTGCCGCGCCGGCGAGCGCGGCATCAGCATGGAGGAAGTGGTCCACATCGCCCGCCAGACGGTGCAAGCCGCCCAGCGCGGCGCGCAAATCGCCATCGTGATCGGGGGGGGAAATATCCTCCGGGGGGCCCAGTTCACCGCCGGCAATTCCAGCATCCAAGAGGCCACCGCCCATTACATGGGCATGCTGGCGACGGTCATCAACGGCCTGGCGCTGCAAGATGCCCTCGAATCCCTGGGCCGCGAGACCCGGCTGCTCACTGCCATTCGCATGGACGGCGTCGCCGAGCCTTACATCCGCCGCCGCGCTCGCCGCCATCTGGAAAAAGGCCGCATCGTGATCCTGGCCGCCGGCACCGGCAGCCCCTTCGTGACGACCGACACCGCGGCCGCCCAGCGGGCCTTGGAACTCGAAGCCGACATCCTCCTCAAGGCCACCCGTGTCGACGGCGTGTTCAGCGACGACCCGGAGAAAAACCCCCATGCGGTCCTCTACTCCGAATTGAACTACAATGCCGTCCGGGAGCAAAATCTAAGGGTCATGGATCCCACCGCCATCGCCCAGTGCATGGAACACGACATGCCGATCCTGGTCTTCAACTACCGTAAAGAGCGAAATATCGAGCGCGCCGTGAATGGCGAAAAAGTCGGCACCCTGATTTCCAGCCAGCGCCAATCCAGCGAACGCATAGCCACCTAACGCCGCCTAATGGCATCTTGACGAAACCGATCGGCCGGACCCTCCCCAACCCGATCGGGCGCCGACTCGCCGCTCGGCACTTACTTTATCCCCCACACTGCCATGTCCGCCGAAGATATCCTCCTGGAAAGCGAAGACCGCATGGAAAAGGCGGTTAGCGTCTTCAAGCACGCCCTGACCGGCATCCGCACCGGCCGTGCAAACCCCGGCCTGGTAGACAGCCTCCGCGTCGAGGCCTACGGCTCCCCCACGCCGCTCAAGGCTCTGGCGCAGGTAGGCGCTCCGGAACCGACCCAGATCGTCATCCGGCCCTTCGACCCCGGCACCATCAAAGACATCGAAAAAGCAATCCGCAGCAGCGATCTCGGCCTCAATCCCCAAAACGACGGCCGCGTCATTCGGCTCAACATCCCCCCCCTCTCGACCGACGTCCGGCGCAAGCTGGTCGCCCGCATCAAGGAACTTGGCGAAGAAGCCAAAGTCGCCATCCGCAACGTCCGCCGCGACGGCAACAAATCTGCCGACCAGGCCCAGAAAGATAAGGCCATTACCGAAGACGATTGCGATACCCTCAAGGAAGAAATCCAGGATCTCACCAAGAAATTCGAGGGCATCGTCACCGACCTGGCCAAAGGCAAAGAATCCGAAGTCATGGAAGACTAACTTCAGCCGCCTCACGCCTTCCCCAGCAACTAAAACAGCCGCAAGCGACAGTGCCTGCGGCTGTTTCGGTTGACTAGTATCCGACCGAGCTTACCGCTCAAGTCAGCCTGCGGCTATTTTTCGCCGCCAGCCTTCTCCAATTCCTTAATCTGCCGTTGCAGTTCGCCCAGCTTCTTGTTGACCTCGTCCACCGACCGTCGCAAGTCTCCTTCGCCCCCCTTCTGCTGCACCATTCCCCGCGCTTCCAGTCGCAGCCGGGGCGGAGCTCCACCCATCCGTATGACAGCCTGCTCAGGCAACCCACCCGTCCCTATTCCGCCGAATCCCGCGCCCGGGTTGAATCCTGGCGGCAACGGTATCTGGACAGGCGATCCCTTGAGCATCTGTTCGACCACCGGGCGGAGGTCATTGGGCAATTCCTGCAGTTTGTCCTCCGTGATTTCCCACTTCTCCGCCTCCTGCTGCTTCCGTTCGACCAGGATCTTGGCCGGCTGCTTCCCTTCCCGCGTAATGGTGATCCGCAGATTCTCCGGTAATCCGGACCCCGGCTTGCCCACGTTCGGAGGCAGCATCAGACCCGCCGACGGACGAACGAGCACGAAGTCTTTAGCCGCCTTCTCGATCAAGTTGAGATTGCCGCTCGCTTGTCCCGCCCCCCCCACAAACGCCGCCAGCCCCCCCGCCGCTCCACCCTGGGCTTGAACATCCACGAATTTCAGAAAATCCCCTTCGCTTTTCGGCCGCTCGGCCGGCGTGACTTCAATCGCCTCCTCCTTGCCGCCGCGCAAAATCTTGAGCTTCAGCGGCTTCGCCTCCTCCACCTTTGCCAAGAGCTGCTTCACTTCCGTGA
Organism: Pirellulales bacterium; assembly: GCA_022842745.1. Classification (GTDB taxonomy): domain Bacteria; phylum Planctomycetota; class Planctomycetia; order Pirellulales; family JALHPA01; genus JALHPA01. Next base: position 5,614 of record JALHPA010000056.1, on the reverse strand, counting down.
ACGGCGCGCCGTCTTCCACCGCGATCAGCACGTCGAACAGCTTGAAGCCCGCCTTCGCCGCCGGAGAGTCCGGCAACACATTCTCCACCAACAGCCCCACCTTCTCCGGCAGCTTCACCTGCGCCCTCACCGCCGGCGGAACCTCCGAACAAGCAACCCCAATCCAGTACTTCCCGGCCGCAAATTGCTCGCCATCAGCAATAGACCGCACAAGGAACGTAGGATTATCGGTCAACGTCAGCCTGCCCCCATCCACCCGAATCAACCGGTTTTCGACCTTCCCATCGGTATTTACCTTCTCGGTAAACGCAAACACCGGCGCGCCTTCCGAAGCGGCCGCTGTCCCCGCCTGCCCCTCCGCTCCCACCTCCTTAACGACGGCGATGCGCGCCTTCGAGTCCCCCCCTTCCGCTTCCTTCACGTCGACGAACTCCAGCCGCACCTCCTGCCGCTGCTCGGGTTTCGCTTCGTCCGCACGCAATTGCGAGTGCCAACCCGACCACAGCACGAACCCCACCATCCCCACCCAAGCCGCGCCGGCCCGCCACATTTCCCGATTCATACGTTCCGTCTCCTAAAAAATTAAAGGGTGATATTCTCAATCCCCGCACACACACCCCCCCGCTCACTCTCAAAACCAGCGATCGCCCAGCCCGCCAGTTCAACTACCGACCGACCCACTAGTTCACTGCCATGCCTTGTGTCCCACAAAGCGAATCTGAGCCTCGTCCAAAGGCAATATCGCCCGGTGCCCGTTATCGAGCATCACCGACACGTACTGCCGCTGCTGAGCAACCGCGTACCCTTGCCCGCGCAGTTGGCGGACCATCTCCTCGTTCAACGCCGCCGGAGGCCGCTGGAACCACGTTGGATCGACCTGCCGCACCGGCACCAGCGGCACGTCAATCGCCTGATACTCTTCCCCCTCATCAGAAACGCCGTCGGAATTCTCTCGAACCCTTTCCCCCTCGCCGTTGCCACGCGCGGCGGGCCAATTGGAAACCGCTGTCTTACCGGCGGACTCGCCCCCTTGCGGTCCCCCCACCGCCAAAGTCTCATCCCCGCGCGGCGTTGTCACCGCCGTCCAGTTTCGCTGGACCAATGCCCCCAATAAAAACGCTACCCCCAAGCCAGCAGCCACCGCCGCCATCCGCATCCCGGAGGCCAGTTTTCGCCCAGCCCGAATATGAGCTTCCCCGTTACCTCCCTTGACTAAGGAACCAGCCAAAACGTGCCCACTATCGAACCCATCACCGACCGGAGGAACGCGACCAACCGGTTGAACACTACCAACCGGTTGGACACTGCCGTTCCCGTCAACGTCAAGCACGCCTGAATACGCCTTCCCGTTGACCCTGGCGCTCGACGCGCCTGCCGGCGGCTCTCCGCTCCCCGCCCGAAGTTCCCGTTTCCAGGCCTGGGCTTCCAAAAACGCCAAAGCGCACCGCCTCCAACCATCTCCACATTCATCCAGCGAGCGCAACAGCGCCTGCTCTTCCTCGACGGGTAACTCCCCATCGACAAGCCGATCCAGCAATGACGGATCGGGAAACCGGCCGGTTCTCCCCATCGAATTCACGTTCGCACCTCGATAACTTTCAAGTCCGCTAGTTCCGCCCGCAGCCTCGCCCGCGCCCGGTGCAGCCGGGTCTCAATCGCGCTATGGCTAATCCCCAAATGCTTGGCCAGGTCCCGGTAGCTCCAATCCTCCGTGTACTTCAGCAGCAAAATCTCCGCGTCCCGTGCCACCAGCCGCCTTAGGGCCTGCCGAATCAGCCCCCGCCGCTCGTCCGCCATCAACCATTCCAACGGCTCCGCCGTCCTTTCGTCCTGCTCCGTCGGCCGAAATCGTCTTGCGTACCCGTCGGTCAATTTCCGCTGCCGGCCGTGCTTGCGCCGATACAACAATACCTGCGTAATCGCCAACCGGTACAACCACGGAGCTGCCTTCGACGGATCCAAGAGCGGCGATTTCTGCCGCACCGCCGCCAACGCCATCTCCTGCAACACCTCCTCCGTCGCCAAGGGATCGCGCATCCGCGCCAATACCACCGTCCGCAACCACCGCCCATGCCGCGCCAGCTCTCCCGGCCAATCAATCGACGGCGGCCGCAATATAGCGCCCGTCTCCGCGGCGGGTTGGAAGTGCTGAAATGGCATGCGAAAAACAGTTTCCGCGGGCGACACAATCTTGCTCTAATCCGCCGAAAATCGTACTGAATCGCCTCGAAAGCCCAAAAAACCCCATTCTAATTGGGCGGCACGACCTGTCTCAGCCCCGTGCGTCCCCCTTCCTTTCGCAGCGGCCAAAAACGGTCATATTCCGTCCCCCGCCCCAGAGCGCTATAATCGTGGCAGTTAACGCCCGCCGCCCCACAGGATCCTTTGCCGGATGGCCGCCAGCAAGAAAAAAGATCGCAAAGGCCGTATTCTGATCGCCGACGACAACCAGCCCAACGTGGAGCTGCTGGAGGCGTTCCTGGCCGACTTCGACTGCGAAATCGCCGTCGCCGTCGATGGGCGCGACACGTTGGACAAAGTCGCCCAGTTCCATCCGGACCTGATCCTGCTGGACGTCATGATGCCCAAACTGAGCGGCTTTGAAGTCTGCAAAAAAATCAAGCAAGACCCAGCCACCCGCGGCATCATGGTCCTCATGGTCACCGCCCTCAACGAATTGGGAGATATCGAGCGCGCGGTCGACTCCGGCACGGACGACTTCCTCAGCAAGCCCGTCAACAAGGTCGAATTGATCAAACGCGTCGAAAACATGCTCAAGCTCCGCCACGTCACCGACGAGCTCGAGCGGCTGCGCAGATACATCCAAGGCATGGAAGACGACACCGGACCGCGGAGTGAATGACGTGTCGTCGCTGCAAGAAATCACTTTCCTGCTCGGCCAACCGGTCGCCGGCAATCCCACCCAGTATTTGATGGAGAAAGCCTTCGCGGCTGCCGGCCTCGATTGGCGTTATCTCACCCTCGAAGTCCCCCCCGAGCGGCTCGCGGACGCCGTCCGCGGAGTTCGCGCGTTGGGCTTCCGCGGCGGCAACATTACCATGCCCCACAAGGTCGCCGTCGTCGAGTATCTCGACGACCTGACGGAGGCCGCCGCCCTCATGCAAGCCGTAAATTGCATCCACAATCGCGACGGGCGACTGCTGGGAGAAAACACTGACGGCAAAGGCTTCCTACAGTCCCTCGCGGCCGCCATCGATCCCGCCGGAAAAAAAATTGTCCTCCTCGGCGCCGGAGGCGCCGCCCGCGCGATCGCTGTCGAGCTCGCACTGGCCAAGGCCGGTGAGATCACCATCGTCAACCGCACCGGGGAAAAGGCCGAAGCCCTGGCCGCATTGCTCCGCGACCGCGCAGGTATCGCCGCCCAAGCGGCGCCCTGGCAGAAGGAGCTTGAGATCCCCTCCGGAACCGATGTGCTCATCAACGGCACGTCGATCGGCTTGTTCAACTTCGACGAGCGCGTTCCCATCAAATGGGAGACGCTCCGCGCGCCACTGGTCGCAGCCGATGTCGTCTTCAGTCCCCCCGACACGCGCTTTCTACGCGAGGCCCGCGATCGAAACTGCACGACTCTGGATGGCCTGGGCATGCTTGTGAACCAGGCGGCGATCGGCTTCCAGCTTTGGACGGGTGTCTCCCCCGACTCGGCGCTGATGCGCGAGGCGCTCGAAGAATTCCTGGCCGTTTAGCGCGCTCTCGGTGCCGCCGGGCGCTACTTCACGGTCAACATCCGCTCCAAGGCTACCAGCGCCCACCGCGACGTATCGTCGTCGACTCGAATTACATTGACCGGCGTTCCCGCGGTCAAATTCTCCAGCGACCAGCACAAGTGCGCCAAATCGATCCGGTACATCGTCGCGCACATACAGACCACCGGTGACAGAAAGTGGATCTCTTGTTCCGGATGCAGATGCTTCAACCGGTTGACCAGGTGCAATTCGGTTCCGATCGCCCACCGCGTCCCAGGCGCCGCCGACTCGACGGTCTTGATGATCTTGCTCGTGCTCCCAAAGACATCCGCCTTGTCGAGCACCTCCATTGAGCACTCCGGATGCACCAGCACGCGAATGCCAGGATACTTGGCCCTCAGTTGGTCCACGTGCTCCACTCGAAACATCGCATGCACGCTGCAATGCCCCTTCCACAACAGCACCCGTGCGTTTTCAAGCTGCCCGCGCTCGTTCCCTCCGAATTCCGGCTGATACGGATCCCATACGCACATCTCCGTCAGTGGAATTCCCATCCCCTTGGCGGTGTTGCGGCCCAAATGCTGATCGGGAAAAAACAGCACCCGCCGGGTTCGCTCAAAGGCCCACTTAAGCACCGCCGCGGCATTGCTCGAGGTACAGACAATCCCCCCGTGCCGCCCGCAAAATGCCTTCAAGCTGGCCGCCGAATTGATGTACGTCACCGGCGTAATGTCCGCGGTGTCCATCACCTCCCCCAAATCTTCCCAACACCGCTCCACCTGCTCGATCGCCGCCATGTCGGCCATCGAACAACCGGCGGCCATGTCGGGCAATACCACCGTCACCCGCCCCCCTGCCCGCTCGGAGAGCCGCTCGGGCCGGTTGGCGAGCATGTCCGCGGTTTCCGCCATGAAATGCACGCCGCAAAACGCGATCGCTCGGCATTCCCCGCTAGCGGCGGCCATCTGGCTAAGCTGGTAGCTGTCTCCCTGCAAGTCAGACAGTGCTATCACCTGGTCCTGCTGATAATGGTGGCCCAAGATCAACAACTCGCCCCCCCACTGCGCCTTCACCGCGCGGATTCGCTCCGTCAACTCCGCATCGGAGAGCGACTTATACGGCTTCAATTCCAGCGGCTCGGACGCCGCGGCGGTTAACAGGCTGCTCATGACGAGTTCTTGCAACGACGGAGGTTCCAACAGGGTCGATACGTGCAACCGTCCAATTATAGGCGCAAACCCTTGTTCAAAAAGCGATGGCGCCCATCACCCCAATTTCTCACCACGTCCCCAACCGCCAAATAATCCGCTCCGACGCAAGTCCGCACTCCCGCCAGCCGATAATGAGGGCGAAACTCCGTCTCTTTTGCTTCCTGCGCCATGCCGACACTCGGCCCCGAACTCGCTCCCGCTATCACCGCTCACAGCGCGGCCGGTGTGGGCGAAATGGCGCAAGCCCTCACCCGAACGTTCGATCGCCCGGTCTCCCTTACGATCGGCGAGCCGCAGCCCTTCGACCCGGCGAACAGCCCCCCGGAATTCGTCGGCCCCGGCCTCGGCCTGGCTCTGACAATTGGCGACACCGGCGCCGCGGTGGTCTTCGCCGAAACCCCAGGCATCCTGCCAGCCTGGTACGCCAATCCCGATCCCACCGGCCAGAGCAAGCTCACGACCCTCGCCCAGGAGCTGGGCATGCTCCTGCTCCCGGACGATTTCATGCCCGACGGGTTCGAGGCTGCCCGGGTATCCGACCTTAAGCTTGCGCTCCAATCGGCCGGCCTCTCCGCCGGCTGCTCCCTGCTGCCGCTGAAACTCGCGGCCGATCAAACCGCCTCGACCGCCTGGCTGATCTGGCCGCTGCCCCAAGTCAAGAACTTGCTTGCGCCCCCCCCCGATCAGCCGCAATCG
>JALHPA010000055.1 GCA_022842745.1 Pirellulales bacterium | reverse complement strand
CCCGCCTTGACCGCGGCAGGCAGTCCAGCCCAAGCCGCAACCACGGCAGCCAATTCCGGGTCCAACCGTTCGCCAACCTCTTTCCCCAGGTCCGACCCCGCTCCCGCGCCCGCCCCCCGCCCGGTTGATCCCCGCCCGATCGATTCACCCAACCCCGGACCAATCTCCGGCCCCGACAACGGCCCAAAATCGCCCTTCGGTGCGCCAAGTGCGCCGCATTCTGCGCCGCTTTGATCCCCAACCCCCGTATTTCCTGAGGATTTTGCACTCTGTTCGTCCCCTTGTCGGGGAGCTTTTTGATTTTCTGCGGGTCCCGCCCGCACACCGGTTAACGCCCGACGCCGAGAGATCGGCCGCCGGGCGTTTCGCGTTTCTGGCCTTTCGCCGCAACGGTTTGCGACGATCCCGCTGGCGGGCCAGCGATCTCCATTTCGAGAGATCGCAATCAGGGTCCGAAAGGAACCCCCACGGTTCCCTTCGCACCCCAAAATCTCGCCCCAAAACTCTCGGAATCTCTGATTAACAGACCCCTCGGAGTTAACAGGGCGATTCCTTCCGCACCCTGGTTCGTAATCTCGAACTCGCGACGGGTGGGTTTACGAGTAGAGGCACTGTAACATCAGTGCGCCAGTTCGACTCTCGACGCGAAGCGTGGCGTAGCGCTCCTGAGCGCCGGCCGGAGATCCTGGCTGCCTCAGTTCGGCGACTCATCAATGCCCAAGGTCCACCCCGCAGTCTTACCAAAACACGTCTTCGCCGCGATTCGGCACGAGCGCCCGCATATTCAGGTCTCGCCGATCGTGGTCGAGTTGGCGGCGCTGGACGCGGTTGCCGTCAATCAGCGACTTGCGACATGCCCAGAAGGGCTCACCAAGGATGAGGCCCAGTCGCGACTGACGGAGTTCGGCCCGAACGTTCTGGCCAAAGACCAGCGGGTGGGATTTGGTACGTTGCTTTGGCATGCGGTGCTCAATCCGCTGGTGATCTTGCTGGCCGTTCTCGCCACCGTCTCAGTGGTCACCGGTGATATCCGGGCGGCGACAATGATGACGCTCATGATTGCCCTCGGCGTGGGGATAAAACTCTTCCAGGAGGCGAAGGCCGACAGCGCCGCAGCCAAGCTCAAGGCCATGATCTCGGTCACGGCCACCGTTATCCGCGACGGTCAACCCCAAGAGATTGCAGTCTCGCAATTGGTTCCCGGCGACGTCGTGGTACTGGCCGCAGGGGACATGATCCCAGCCGACGTGCGCATTCTCGTGGCGAAAGACTTGTTTGTGATCCAAAGTTCTCTCACGGGTGAGAGTTTCCCCGTAGAGAAGTTTGAGGTCGAGAAGAATGCCGCCACCGCGACGCCCGTCGAGCTAACGAGCATTGCCTTCCTGGGCACCAGCGTGGAAAGTGGTTCCGCTACGGGCGTTGTTGTCACCACGGGCAAAGAAACGTATCTGGGCGGCATGGCTCAGTCGTTCTCGGAGCAGCGTGCCGAAACGGCCTTCGACAAGGGGATTGCCCAATTCACTTGGCTGCTCCTACGGTTCGTGCTCGTGATGGTGCCGTTGGTCTTCGTCATCAATGGGCTTACCAAGGGCAATTGGGGCGAGGCATTCTTCTTTGCTATTGCCGTGGCGGTGGGGCTGACACCTGAGATGCTGCCCATGATTGTGACGGTCTGCCTGTCCAATGGCGCTGTTGCCATGAGCCGCAAGAAGGTGATCGTAAAGCGCATCAACGCCATTCAGAATCTGGGGGCAATGGATGTTCTCTGCACCGACAAGACGGGCACGCTCACGATGGACCGTGTCATCCTAGAGAGGCACTGCGATGTGGTGCTGAAGGAAGATGATGGTGTGCTCGCGCTGGCCTACATGAACAGCCACTTTCAGACTGGGCTGAAGAGTGTCTTGGACCGCGCCGTGCTGGCCCATACGGAAACGCATAAGCACGCCAAGATTCCCGAGTATGCCAAGATCGATGAAATCCCTTTCGATTTTCAGCGCCGCGTGATGTCCGTGGTCGTTCGCACGCCGGAAGGCAAGGATCGCATCATCAGCAAGGGAGCTCCCGAAGCGATCTTTCCACGCTGCCTGAACTTTGAACTCGACGGTCAGTTGTATCCGATGGACCACGCTCACATCGACGGCCTCAAGCTGGAGTATGAGCGGCTCTCTGCCGATGGTTTTCGAGTGCTCGCCATCGCCACGAAGGACATCGTGCCGAGAGGCATTGTCGCGGGCGATGCCACGCCCTACTCCAAGGACGATGAGTGCGACCTGATCCTGAACGGCTACGTCGCTTTCCTCGATCCGCCGAAAGAGACGGCGATGGCCGCAATCAAGGCGTTGCAGGGGCACGGAGTCGCGGTCAAGGTGGTCACCGGCGACAACGATTTAGTCGCCCGTAAGATTTGCTCGGAAGTCGGGCTGTCCACGGAGTTCGTGTTGCTGGGGAGCGATGTTGAGGGCCTGAGCGACGAGCAACTTGCCGAGGCAGCGCTCCGAACCACTCTGTTTGCCCGCGTTTCGCCAGCGCATAAGAGACGCATCATTCAGGCGTTGCAAGCCCGCCAGCACATCGTTGGCTTCATGGGGGACGGCATCAACGACGCGCCCGCCTTGCGAACCGCCGACGTGGGGATCAGTGTCGATACGGCCGTTGATATCGCGAAAGAATCGGCCGACATGATCCTGCTCGAAAAGTCGCTCCTCGTGCTGGAAGCCGGGGTCGTGGAGGGGCGCAAGGTGTTCGCCAACATCCTCAAGTATGTGCGAATGGGCGCGAGCAGCAACTTCGGGAACATGTTCAGCGTACTGGGGGCGAGCGCCTTTGTTCCCTTTTTGCCGATGGCTCCAATTCAAATTCTCGCCAACAACCTGCTGTACGACATTAGCCAAACCGCGATACCCACCGACGAAGTGGACCCCGAGCAGGTCGAAAAGCCTCGCCCTTGGGATATGAAGCAGCTCACGCGTTTCATCCTTTTCATCGGGCCCTGCTCATCGATCTTCGACTACACGACGTTTTTGATGATGCTGTACATATTCAATTGTTGGGATACCAGCACGTCTGAATCCGCCGCTCACAGCGCGAGCTTGTTCCAGACGGGCTGGTTCGTCGAAAGTCTGCTGACACAGACGCTCATCATTCACATCATTCGCACGAACAGGATTCCCTTTCTACAAAGTCGTTCCTCCTGGCCGCTGATCGTCATGTCCGCGGCAATCATGCTGATCGGCATCGCCCTGCCGTTCTCGCCGTTTGGCCATTATCTCGGATTTACACCGCTGCCGCCGCTGTATTGGCCACTATTAACGCTCACGCTGGTGGGTTACGTCGTCCTCACGCAAACGGTCAAGACGTGGCTGCTGCGGAGAAAGTGGATTTGAATGTGCGAAGACATTTCGTTTTAGACGACAACTCGCGTGAAACGGCGTCAAACAGTCGCCCCGAACAACGCCCCCACACCCGCCGTGAGCGCCATCGCTAGCGCTCCCCAAAACGTAACTCGGAGCGCTGCCTTCATCACTGGAGCGCCGCCCGCGTGGGCTCCGAACCCTCCCAGCAACGCCAGGAACAAGATGGCGGAGACGATCACGACCGGAATCATCGCGACCTTTGGCGTGAGAAGCACGACGATGATCGGCAGCGCAGCACCGACGGCAAAAGTTGCAGCCGACGCGAAAGCCGCCTGAATAGGTCGCGCGGTCGTCAATTCCGAAATGCCAAGTTCGTCGCGCGCATGTGCGCCGAGTGCATCGTGAGCCATTAGCTGCTCCGCAACCTGTTCGGCAAGCTCGGCGTCAAGACCACGCTTGACGTAAACGGCGGCCAATTCTTCGCGCTCAAATTTGCTATCCGTGGTGAGTTCCTTGCGTTCCCGATCAAGGTCAGCTCGCTCAGTGTCGGATTGCGAGCTGACCGAGACATACTCGCCGGCGGCCATCGACATGGCACCCGCGACCAAGCCAGCAACACCTGCGACCAGAATCTCGCTGCTGGCGGCATTGGCCGCCGCGACGCCAACCACGAGACTTGCCGTGGACACAATCCCGTCGTTCGCCCCCAGCACCGCCGCGCGGAGCCAGCCGATGCGATCCGTGCGATGTCGCTCCAAATGCAGTGCTCTCATATCTGTCTCCAGGTGCCTTATCGCTCCCTTCCAGGGACGCCCCCCGGCACGGGATCGTGGCAAAGCAGGCGACCCATTCACCAATTCCGTCATTCGCCATCTCAACCGGGTAGGTTAACAGATAGAGGCTGTTAACCAAACTGTCCGCCAGACAGCGCGCCTGTCGCCAAGCGAAGGTCGCTGTGGCAACTCCCACCAGGAGCCGCCCCATGCGACCAATCGACGATTCTCTTTTGACGCCTGACGAGCGTCGTGCCGAAGTGGCCAGCATCTTGGCCGCCGGCGTTCTGCGACTGTGCGCGAGGACGCTATCGCCGACCGACGTGGCCAGTCATTCGGCTCCAGAAAAACCAGCGGAATCTGCGTCTTCATGCCTTGAGGTTCCTGCCGAAACCGTGCTCAGTGTCCACAACGGTTAACGGTTTCCGAGAACCCCGAGACAAGGAGAAACGCATGAATCTGAACGTAGGAAAAGAGGTCGCCGCGCTGCAGCGGATGACCGTCCGCGATCTACGGACGCGGTACGCCGAGGTCTTCGGCGAGGAGACGAGGGCGGGCAACAAGCCCTGGCTCGTGAAGCGGATTGCGTGGCGGCTGCAATCGCAGGTCGAAGGCGACCTGTCGGAACGCGCCCGCCAGCGGGCCGCCGAGTTGGCGAACGACGCCGATGTGCGGCTATCACCTCCCAAGGCCAAGCCCACGCCACCGCCCCCCGCGTCGCGCACTAAGACCGCGACGCTCGTCGTCGCTGGCGACGAACGTCTGCCGCTCCCAGGCACGCTCATCACCCGCGAGTACAAGGGACAAAACCTGCAGGTCAAGGTTTTGCCACAGGGATTCGAGTTAGAGGGCGAGGTCTACAAGTCGCTCAGCGCCGTCGCTAAGGCGATCACGGGCCAGCACTGCAATGGCTACTACTTCTTCCGCCTCGGCAAGGAGCAATCCAAATGAGCACCAAGACCCGCAAGACCGCGCCGACGGCCGTGGCCGTTCGCTGCGCCATCTACACCCGCAAGTCCACAGAAGAAGGGTTGGAGCAGGAATTCAACTCGCTCGACGCCCAGCGCGAGTCGGGTGAGAACTACATCAAGGCCCAGGTGAACGAAGGTTGGGAATGCCTTCCGGATCGTTACGACGACGGCGGATTCTCCGGCGGCAACATGGACCGGCCGGCGCTGAAACGCCTCATGGCAGACATCGAGGCGGGCAAGGTCGACAGCGTCGTGGTCTACAAGGTCGACCGGCTCAGCCGATCCTTGCTCGACTTCGCCAAGATGGTCGAGACGTTTGATCGGCACCAGGTTTCATTCGTCAGCGTCACGCAGCTCATCAATACGTCCACCTCGATGGGACGGTTGATGCTCAACGTGCTGCTGTCGTTTGCCCAGTTCGAGCGCGAGATCATCTCGGAGCGGACGCGCGACAAGATCGCCGCCGCTCGCCGCAAGGGTAAGTGGTCCGGCGGAATGCCGCTCCTCGGCTACGACGTTGATCCGCGAGGCTCGAAGCTGATAGTCAATGAGGACGAGGCGGTTCGCGTTCGCGCCATCTTTGAGCTGTATCTCGAACACCAGTCGATGATCACGACGATCAAAGAGCTCGATAACCGGGGCTGGGTGAACAAGCGCTGGACGACCCGCAAAGGGCATCAACGTGGCGGAAAGCCGTTCACCAAGACCAGCCTTTTCAAACTCTTCACCAATGTCGCCTACGGCGGCAAGATCAAATACAAGCACGAGGTACACCAGGGGGAGCATGCGGCGATCGTCTCATCCGACTGTTGGCAGCGGGTGCAACTGCTGTTGGGCCGAAACGGTCGCACGGGAGGTGCTTTTGTACGCAACAAGTTTGGGGCCTTGCTCAATGGCATCCTGCGGTGCGTGCCGTGCGGCTGCGATATGTCCCCCACGCACTCGACAAAGAACGGCACGAAGCGGTCGACGGATCAGCCACCAGTCGCCGCAATCGCACCAGGAGGAATCGCAACCCCATACTGCACAAACGTTTAGCGGAGAGGACAGGATTCGAACCTGCGGACCAGTTTCCCGGTCACGGCTTTAGCAAAGCCGCGCTATAGACCACTCAGCCACCTCTCCGGTGGTCGGTCGGGGCACGGCGGGCGTGTCCTGGCCGAAGCGACAATTTTAATTGTTCTGGACGGGGGGGCAAGCCAGTTTTCCGGGTCGCGGCCGTTTCGGATGGGTTAGACTGAAAGAAGCGGGGGATTTTTCCGCCTGCGATGATGTTTGACGGGACAAAATGGACGGCCGGGCCGGCTCGGGAAAGGGATCGAATCGTGATTGGGCTGACGAAGCGAAAGCGATATCTGGGGACGGGGGGGGTGTTGTTTGCCGTTCTGCTGGCTGCCTGGGCGGCTGGGGAGAGTTTGGCGCTGGGGGTGGAGCGGTTGGCCCTGGCGGCGGCGGTGGAATCGGTCACGGCGGGGGAATTGCAGCGGCACATCGAGTTTTTGGCGGACGATTCGCTGGAAGGACGAGCGGCCGGCAGTCGCGGGGGGCGCGCGGCGGCGGTGTATCTGGCGCGCGAGTTCGAGCGGCGCGGCCTGGCGGGGGGCGCGACGCCCCGGAGCTATTTTCAGGAGTTTGGCGGGGGGCGGCGGAACGTGCTGGGGATTGTGCCGGGGAGCGATCCGACGTTGCGGGAGCAGTACGTGCTGGTGTGCGCCCATTACGACCACGTGGGTTTCGGCAATCGGGAGACAAGCAACGGGCCGGTCGGGTTCATTCATAACGGCGCGGACGACAATGCCAGCGGGGTGGCCGCGGTGCTGGAAATAGCGGACGCCGTATCGCGGATGCCGACCAAGCCACGGCGGTCGATTTTGTTCGCGCTGTGGGACGACGAGGAGCGGGGATTGTACGGATCGAAGCATTGGATCAGTGAACCGACCGTGCCGAAGGCGAAAATTTCGGCGGCGCTGAACTTGGACATGGTGGGAAGGCTGCGGCGGGACCGGCTGGAAGTGTATGGGACGCGCACGGCGGCCGGACTGCGTCGGTTGGTGAGCGAGCAAAACGAGGAGAGCGGATTGCTGTTGGATTGGAGCTGGGAAATGAAGGCGGACAGCGATCACCATACGTTGTTCGAGGCTGGCATTCCGGTGCTGATGTTTCATACCGGGCTGCACGACGACTATCACCGCCCCAGCGACGATGCCCCGAGGATCGATCTGGCGGGGACGCAGCGGGTGAGCCGATTGGCGTTGCGCACGGTGGTGGAACTGGCGGAGGAGGAATCGCCGCGGCGGTTTCGCGGCGCGTCGCGGGCAGAGGCGGCCAGCTCGGAGGGGGCGATGTTCGCGGCGCTGGCGCCGTTGCCGCCGCGGATGGGAGTGCGGTGGGGCGGGCGGCAAGGGAAAACAGAAGGGCTAGTTTTGTCGGGAGTGGAACCGGGGTCGCCCGCCGAAAGGGCCGGGCTACAAGCGGGGGACCGGGTGGAGTCGATCGATGGCGAGCCGGTGGCGGAAGTGGAAACAGCGCGTGCGCGGATATTGGCCTCGGAAGGGCCGTTGAAGGTGCGGTATGTGCGCGGGGTTGGACAGGAACCGCGAGAGGTGGTCGTACGGCTGGCGGGAGCGCCGGTGCGGCTAGGGATCACCTGGCGGCGGGACGACTCGGAACCGGATGTGTTCGTGCTGGTACGAGTGACGCCGGGGACGCCTGCGGCGCGGGCAGGGTTGCAAGTGCGGGATCGGATTACCGCGGTCGACGGGGAACGGCTGACTGGGGAGGAGGGGTTTCGCCGCGCGATTGGGAAGAGAGGGGAGCGGGAGATGTTGGTCGAGCGAGGAGGCCGACTGTTTACCGTGCGAGTGACGGGTCTGTAACGGCGGAACGGAGAGGAAGCGGAGAAGTGAGGGGAATCGAGCGGAAAAGCGGGTGGTTTGACGAGGGAGAGGTTAACTCGTACAAATAGGGAGAACGCCTTTTGATCGGCGTCGGATGAGAGGCCCCCGCAATGGGGAGCTGTGAACCTGGTCAGGGATTAACGTCAGCAGCCATAAGCGGTCATCCTTTTGTGCGGTGGGTCTCTCATCCGGCGCCGCCTTCTGGGCCGGTAACGGTTTTAACTCTTGAAGCGCGATCGATGGATCTCGTCGCATGGCTCGCCAGGCCGGTTTTCTTCCCGACAGCGACGATTCGGACGAAAGGGAGCAGCAAGGGGACCGCGCGGGTAGCCTGAGGGGAAACGGGGAATCGGGGCAGCGTGATTCCGGTGCTTCGACATCTGGTGGTTCCGAGTCTACAGGTTCGGCGGCAGCGGTCGAGCGGGGTGATCGCTACCTGGTGGTGGCGCGGAAGTATCGGCCGCAGAGCTTCGGGGACCTGGTGGGGCAAGAGCACGTTGCGGCGGCCTTGCGGGCGGCGATCACGACCAAGCGGATTGGGCACGCCTTCTTGTTTACGGGGGCCCGCGGGACGGGGAAGACCTCGACGGCGCGAATTCTCGCCAAGGCGCTGAATTGCGAACGGGGGCCGACCTTGCAACCGTGCAATCAGTGCGACATTTGCGAGAGCATCAGCGCCGGCAGCGATGTGGACGCGCTGGAAATTGACGCGGCCAGCAATAACGGGATCGACCACATCCGGGAATTGCGGCAGAACGCCAACGTCCTCCCCAGCCGGGCGCGGTTCAAGATCTACATCATCGACGAAGTGCATATGCTGTCGCCGCAGGCGTTCAACGGCTTGTTGAAGACGCTGGAGGAACCCCCGCCACACGTCAAGTTTATTTTCTGCACGACGGAATCGCAGAAAATCCCGGTGACGATCCTGTCGAGGTGCCAGCGGTTCGACTTCGCCAATGTCCAGGCGGGAAAAATCGCCGAGCGGCTGGCCGACATCGCGGCGCAGGAGGGGGTGGAGATCGACGGGGAGGCGCTGTCGCTCTTGGCGCGGCGGGCGGCAGGATCGATGCGCGATAGCCAGTCGCTGTTCGAGCAAGTGCTGGCGTTTGGGGGAACGAAGATCACGGCGGCGGACGTACACCGGCTGCTGGGGACAGCCGGCTCGACCCGGATTGCGGGACTCTCCCGGGCGTTAGCGGCGCGGGACGCCGCTGCGGCGCTGGGAGAGTTGGACCGCGCACTGGCGGAGGGAGTGGACCCCGGACAATTGCTGGAACAGTTGCTGGGGCATTTTCGGGACATCCTGGCGGCGACGGCGGGTTGCGGGGGAGAGCTGTTGCTGCACAATCCGCCGTCGGATTTGGGCGAACTGGCGAATGCAGGCCGGGAACTGGGATTGGAGACTCTGTTAGCGCTAATGCAGATCCTCGACCAGGCGCTGTCACGGATGCGGTACAGTACGCACGTGAGAACGCTGGTGGAATTGGCGCTGGTGCGGGTGTGCCGGCTGGAAGATCTGGCGGCGCTGGGGGAAGTGATATCTCAGGTTGCATCTGGGCTCATTGTGCCTGGGCAGGTTAAGGCTGGGAGCGGGGCAGCACGAAGCGACGACGAGGAGTCAAAAAAAAAAGCCGCGGTTGAGCTAGCGGCGATGGGCGGAGGAGCGGGGGTGGAAGGGGGCACGGGGGCGGGGGTCGAGGATCGAGCGCGGCCGGGCC
>JALHPA010000054.1 GCA_022842745.1 Pirellulales bacterium | reverse complement strand
AGCAGGCATGTTTTTCGCCAAACCATTTTTGGCGGTTACGATCGGTGGAATTTGGATTGGTTATCCAAAGGCGCGCCGCGCGGTAACCGTGTGCGGCGTCAGCCTCGGGTTGTTGTTCCTTGCGTTTCTGTGGTGGCGCGACGGCAATTTCGAGCTCCTCAAACAGTTCATCGTTCGGCCGTTTATGGGGGCCAGTCCCTATGGAATCTGGTGGATGTTGTTTGGGGAATTCTCGGAACGGCCGGTGCGGAACCTGGCCACTTTTCTGACGGCGGCTTCGATCGCCGCGTTTGCCGCGGTCGCCGTTCGGCGGCGACTGTCGGTCTGGTCGGCGGTGGTGGGACTGTATTGCTTGTTTTTCACGTTCTTCTACGGCGTGATGCCGGAATACGAGATGTGGTATCTGCCGTTCTTGCTGGTCGTGCTCTGGCAGTGCGCCCAGCGGGGCCAATGGGGAACGTTTGCCTGCGGTTGGCTGCACAGCTTCTTTGGGTTTGGCTACAAGGTTGCGTACGGATTCAATCCACGCTTCGCGAACTCTGGCAAACCGGGGATCAAGACCTGGTATCTGGAGCACATCGGCTGGGATGTGCAGGGATTCCAGATTGCGTTGGCGCTCGCGACGATCGCGTGCAGCGCGGTCATGGCGGTGCTGTTGCTGGCGCGCGACCCGTTCGAGCCTGTGGAGAACCAGCGGGTATCGGAGCGCAAGGCCGCATGATCTCCGCGATCGCGGTCGCGGCACAGGCACGCATGTTGGAAATCACCCCCACCCTCCGTATTCCTCACGATGAGTTCCAGTGGGCCTTCGTGCGCAGCAGCGGGCCGGGGGGGCAGAACGTGAACAAGGTCAGCAGCAAGGCGCAGCTTCGCTGGGCGATCGCGGCCAGCCCGTCCTTGCCGCCGGCCGTGCGGCAGCGGTTTCTCGAGCGTTTCGCGGCTCGGATTACGACCTTGGGGGAGATCCTGATCACCAGCCAGCGGTTCCGCGACCAGCGCCGCAACGAAGAGGATTGCCTGGAAAAACTACGGGAAATGCTGCTCTCCGTGGCGCGCGCTCCGACCCCCAGAAAGAAGACCAAGCCCAGCCGGGGGAGCATCGAGCGGCGGCGAGAGGGAAAGCGGGAACAATCCGAAAAGAAACGTTCGCGCCGCCCGCCGCCAGCCGATTAACGGCCGGCAGCGCTCTCTTTGTCGCCGGTCGCAGCGAAGAACCGGGCTTCGATGGCGCGCTGGCCGACATCGCTGTAATGCTTGACCAGCGCTTGCCGTAGTCCCCGCGGAGAGAGCCGGTTCGTTTGGATCTGTTCGATGAGCTCGCGATGTTGGACTCGAAACCGGCGGGCGCGTTCCTGTTCCTCGCGCGAGGAGGGGACCGCGGATGCGGGCGCGGCGGCGTCGAGAATTGCTTCTCGTGCGGCGGCATAGTCCCGGCTGGCGCCGAAGGCGACTTCGTCCAGGGCCTCGACCAGGACGGCGGCGCGGGCGGCCGCGACGAGATCCGCGTCCTCGGCCACGCCGGCCGCTCCGGCCAGGGCCTTGCTCAAGATCGGATTGCCTTTGGCGGCCGCGGCGACTTTCATGCGCAGTGCCTGGAACGTGTCTGGCGCCAGACGGGCCTGGCGGGTGAGCAAGCAGCGGGCGAAATGGTCGAAAACGGCCTCTTCGATTTCGCGCCCGGGGTCGTACATCGGCTCGCGCCGGCCGACGAGTTCCAATTTGGGGGAGAAGAAGGCCCCGGTGGGAGAGACGAACTTATCTCCGAACGTGAACCCCAATTCGGCCAGGTTTTCGCGGGTGCGGCCACCGGCCGGGCCTTCCGGCAGCGGAAAGAACTCCTCGCGGGCGCGATTGGTCTGTAAGGCACAAAGCGCCAGAAAGCCGGCGCAATAGGTGTGGATCTTTTCGCCCCGGAGGGGTTTTCCCTTCAAGGCTTCGATCCGTTCGGTGCGAAAGTTCAGGTCAAATTCGGTCGAATTGCCGATTGTGGCGGCCGCCGCGTCGCCCAACGCCTTGGCGACTGGGGCCTCTGGATGCCGCAGGAAGACGAAATGCCGCGTGCGAGCGACAAAGGCGTCGACATTGGTGGCCGGCATGATCGGCTGGCGCTCGGGAATATCGACGATCACCAGCCGACGCACTCCGTCCGAGCCGGTCTCGACCGCGGCCACGCCGACGTGCGTGAACAATCCGGGCGAGAGATCGGTGAACAAGTTGTAGGGCGAGGGATTGCGCATCAGCAGCCAGTCGCCGTGGCGGATTTCGGTCGAACCAAGTCGGTAGCTGTCCGCGATGCCGGCCTTGGCTAGCGGTTCGCACCACGCGAGCAACTCCTGAATCCGTCGCCGTTCCGCCCCCCCCAGGGAAGCGCGATTCTGCCGCCGGAGGATCTCTGCCAGTTCGCGGGCCGTGATGGCGGGCTTCGGAAGGCCAGCGTCCTGCCCAGGCCGCGGTTCCTGCGACAGGCCGATTTGGCGCAACGTCTCCGCCGCCGCGAGCACCAAGGGGGGGCTAGTTTCGTCGCGAATAAAGCGGGCGACTTCGGGCCGCAACTCGTACTGGCCGCAGACGGCGATCAGCCGCAGGATTTTTCGTTTGGCCGACGAACCGACGGGAACGGCGCCATCGGGGTTGTTCTTGGGGGGATCGAACAGCCCGACGGAGACCACCACCGCCCCGATGCCGCACCGCTCTTCGATCAGCAGGTCCAGCAGCTCCTCGTATTCGCCGGGGCGGACGACGATTTCATCGGCGGCGAAATGGAGCGCGTCAAACAGCAAGTACCGCAGCCGCCCGCTCAGATCGATCAGGGTGGAACAGGTCGCAAGGTAGTTCAGCAGACCCTTCTGGCGGTCGGCGTCGTCTTGCAGCGCGACGAATTCTTTCCGCTGGGCGATAACGGATTCCAACTGGCGGTCGACCCGCGACTTGGCCTCCAGCAGCTTTCGGGTCACCAGCAACACCTGACCGGGACGTTCGGCGTTTTCAAAACGCGCCAGTTGGCTGCACCAATCCTCGATGGCGCCGGCCGCTTGGACCAGGTCTGGGACATTTTGCCGCGCGTAGTCAGGAGCCGCCTTGGGTTGCACGCGATCGAGCCGGCCGAGCCAGGAATCGACCGAACTCGCGGCGGCAGGGAGTTGGGCTTCCTGCCGCTGGGCCCGAAGTTTGCGCAGCGGCTGCCCCTGGGTGGGGGCGGAAAGCCAAACCAAGGCCCAAACGGAGATCGCAATCGCGGTTCGCCGACAACGCATAGGCCGATCGCTCAAGCCGAGGGAGGGAAGAAGGTTTCCCCCATATTGGCCAAATTCCGGCAAGAATCAATGCGTTGGCGGAGAGCCCGCGGCCATTTGTCGAGCTGGATCGACGGCTGAGGAGGGGATACGCGAGGTCGAGAGCGCTTTTAATCCCGCCGCGTCGCGCAATTATAAGGGACCGATCGAAAGCCGATCGGTCCCTGGAAATGGTTTGAGATTGGATCGCCCGCAGTTATTGGCAGGTGTCGCAGCGGCGGTTGTTGCAGCCTCCCCAGGTCCGTTCCAAGCGAACGAACAGCCCGTCGAAGGACATGATGCTGGATCCACCGGAGCAACCGCAAGTTTCGGTTTGCACCGCCTCGAACCCGGTAATCTGCCACCAGGCTTGGAACTGGTATCCGGCTGTGAACAGGGTCCGGCAGCCGATTTGCCGCGACACGCCGACTTCCAATTCGGAGATCGGCACAATGCGGGTGAAATCCTGCTCCTCGGCCGAGGTGGTCTGCGGTTGCGTGGCGACCGAGGTGCGGCTGCGATCCTTGTGGTACTCGCCCAGCACCAGCGATTGGTAGCCCTTACCGTAGAGCGACCAGCGATGCGTTTCGCCGAGGTAGCGGCGGACTTCTCCGCCCAGCCGGGGACCGGCGCCCGAGAAGGTGCTGTTGACGACGACCAGGGCTTGGCTGGCCCCTTGGGCATTGATGGTCTGGGAGTTCTGGCTCCGCTCGAAATCGACAATGCGAGCCCCCACCGACCACATCACGTCCCAATCGGGGCACCAGCAGTCCCCCTTGCAACTGGTCGCGGTGCAAATGGGGATGCGCTTCGAGTAGTCAATATCCCAGACGTTCAAATTCATGTCGAAACTGGAGAATAGCCGCTCGCCGGGGGCATCAGCGTTGTTGTCGAACGGCCCGGCGTAAATCACCGACAGGTCCTGCGGCACCGGATTGGAGGCGAACAAGCCGTCGGAGTTGATCCTCCACCAGGAAAACGTAATCGATTCTCCGCAGGTTCCCCAGCGGTAGCCGCCAAACAGCCGGAACGTGGATTCATAATCGGCGCCAAACGGAATGGCGGTGTCGGTAATCGTCGAATCGCCATTGGGGGCGACCACCGTGGTGCGCTCGAGGGCCGCCGTGTAGGTCTCGAAGGTGGGACGCAGATACATGTAGTCCGCGCCAAAGAACCAGCCGTTGGTATAGAAGTACGAGTCGATCTTACAGACGCCCAGGTCGCACGGGCCACCGGCCGGCTCCGACATCTGTGCCTGGGCAGGCATCACCGCCGGGTTCTGCATCGGGGGGCCGGCGGGGGTTGGCCCCGACGCCGAAGGGATCGCACCTTCCACCGGCGACGATCCACCCTGAGCTTGCAAGTGATTGGCTTTCCGGACTGACGGGGCAGGCGCCACGCGCGGCGTCTGCGCCGGTGGGACCGGCGTTTGGACGGGCGGAACCTGGGCCGCCACCGCCGAGATGGGTGGGTCGATCGGGCGGGTGAAACCTGGCGGAGGAGAGGACGGGCCGCGATTTTGGGCGTCGTCCGGCGGACGTACGGACACGGCCGCGGCGGGGGCGGTACCGGTGGGCCCTGCCGTAGGGCCATCGTTGGCCATCGTCCAGCCCAGTGGAAAAAACAGGCCGCCTCCGGCCAACAGTGCTAGCAAGCCTGACCTGCTTCCCGACCTATACATCGGAAACCTCCCTGCACGGATGACGAATTGGTCTTTGAACGCCGGTGGGTCTCCGGCTGGCGGACCTGGGGGATGCCTATGGCCGCGCCATCGTTACGATCGGCGCATTCCCTACCCGCCTACTAGATATCGGCGTCGGCAAGCCTGGCGCTTGGCGAATTTTCGATAGAACCGCAACAACTGGTTTGTTAGAAAGAGTCGCTGCTTAAGGCATAAGCGGAAATCTCGTGGGAGTAGGCGAGTTGCGGTGCTTATTTCAACGCCAACTTCATGTTCCAGTGGGAGTTATGTCGATTGGTTAAGAAACGAGCGGCCCGCGAGAGGTCGAAACCTTTCGCGGGCCGCGCGATGTGATTATGGCGAAATAGCTGCCGGCCAAAAGCCGCCGGGGCAAGATGCTTACTTGGCTTCGGGCTGTTCGGCCTCACGGTTGATCTGGGCGGCAATTTCCGTCAGTCGCTCGTCGGTCGATTTTTCTTCGGTCAACGTTTCCTCGAGCAATTTGGCGGCCTCATCTTGGCCCAGATCGCTGGCCCACCGGGCCAACGTGCCGTAGGTAGCGATTTCGTAGTGCTCCACTTTTTGGGCGGCGCAAATCAGGCCTGCTTCCAGGACGGCGGTCTCGGCGTCCTCGTCCAAGAGATCGGCGCCTTCCTCGAGCAACCCTTCCATGGCCTTGCATTTCTTTCCCCGGGCCGGCTTTTCCAGTAATCGGAACACCTCCTCCAGGCGCTCGACTTGACCCTTGGTCTCTTCGAGGTGCTGCTCGAACGCTTCGCGCAACTCCTCAGACTCGACCGCTTTGGCCATCTTGGGGAGGGCCTTGGTGAGCTGTTTCTCCGCGTCGTAAATGTCTTTCAATTCATCGACGAACAGGTCTTCAAGATTCTTGAGTTTCATTTCCACGCTCCAAAAGGGTTAGTGTTTAATTCATGCCAGGCGCCTTCATTGGCGGACCCCCCAGCTCAACCGCCGGTCGTCATTCTGCCCTGCCCACGATTCGAGAAGTACAATCCGGCCCCTACTACGATCAGTGCTCCTAAAATCGAAAGGATCCAGCCGGACCCTTGGAACAACATTCCATCGGGAGCGCCGTGCAGCACCCAGGAAATCGCCCCACCCACCAGGGAGCCAATCACTCCCAGAACCATGGTCATCAGCAAACTCATGGGCTGGCGCCCTGGATAGAGGGCGCGAGCGATCGCGCCGACGATCAACCCAAATACAGCCCAACTGATAATGTTCGTGATCGTTTCCATGCGCTACCTCCCATAGATTGGTCTCCGGCCAGCCAACACGGCTGGACCGGGTGAATCACTCGCTCGACAACTCCTACCGACCGTCGCCATCGGCGTCGCCGGGCATTTTTCGCTCCAGACGATCCCAGGCATCCCGGACGGCATGTTTGGCCTTTTCCCAGCCCATTGCTGTCTTGCCTTTGGTCCGCTCCCAGCCGCTGGCCAAATCGTTCTCGACTTCGTCAAACCGCCGGCCCGAATGCTGAGTTCGCGACTCCCACCCATAGCGATAGGCGGGTTGATAGGTTTCGTAGGCGCCCCCTTGATCGACGTAGGGCCGAGAAGAGTAGTTTTCACGCCAGTAGGCGTCTTCGGCGGTGGGGTCGATCTGCTCGGCGACCGCCTTTCCACCCAGGCCTCCGGCTACCGCACCGACCACGGCGCCGACCGCAACGCCGACCGGTCCTGCCGCCGCTCCGACCGCTGCGCCCACAGCCCCGCCCCCCGCGGCGCCGAGACCCACTCCCACGGGATGCGCGCCCGGTGCGCCGGTGATGGGATCGGGATTACGGTCCGCGTTATCGTTGGCAGCGTTCCTGGTCCGTTTTGGTTCGGTGTTCATGGTTGGATTCCTTTGTTGATAGCCCCTTTGCCTCTCGCTGATTCGGAAAAGCAAACCTCATGCCGCGTATTCGCTTAGAACTTCCGCCGGACGGTTTCAATGGGAATGGCGGCAAAGCGAGGAACAAATGGGCTCTGCCAAGCGGCGGCGTGCATTCACGCGGGCTTTTTGGCTCCACGCTGGTCCACGCCACGACACAGGCGCGATCGAGCGGAAAAGAAATAGAAAGAGGGACCACGGCCCGCCGCAGCTACTGGCTCGATGACGAAGGCCCGCGACCCATCTCCGGCGGCTGGATGCTACCGGAGCCAGATGGCCAGCCGCTGGGCCGCAAGAGACGCAACGGCGCACGAACCCGCTCCCCAGGCCATGTCCACCGCTACCAGGCGCAGCGTCCAAGCTTGCAACGTGGCGTAATTGGTCAGATCGTAAACCCCGAACACAAGCAGGCCGAACGCCGCGCCCCATCCGACCGCTTGCCAGGGGCTGGCGAGGCCCGCGACGGGCAACACAAACGCCACCACTCCAGCGGCGATGCCGACGTAGACGAGGGCCGCGGCCGGCCAAACCGGCGCCAGGGAATCGCCCGACATGCGAGCGATCGGCCGCAGCGCGGACTTATAAAAATCCTTCGCGACCAGGCCCAACCAGACTGCATCCAATGCGCCTAGCACCAGTAGCGTTCCGGCAAATATCTTGAAGTGGTACATGAGAGTCCAAGACGATTCGGATGGCCGAAAATTCGGTCCGCGGATATATCGGGCCAATCGCGGCGGCGTTTCGGAAAGAGATTCACGCTTGATCGGTATTGTCGCCAACCGCCGACAATCGAACAGGCCGCGCCGGGACGCGCGTCCCGGCACAGCGCTCACGGCGCTTCGGCCTACTGTCCGCGGACGCCTCGTCGCGGTACATTATCGGATAGCTTGATTGGACCGATAGGAGAATTTGTGCATGTCGATTACGGCGGCGGCGCTTCGCGAATTGCATCGACTGCACCAGCAACTGGCCGATCTGCGCGGCCGCCTGGACCGCGGTCCGAAGCAAATTCGCGTTCGCGCCGTGAACCTAGCGCAAGCGGAGGAGCGTTTGCTCGCCGCCCAGGCGGAGGTGAAGTCGTCCCGCATCGCGCTCGACCAGAAACAACTGCAGCTCAAGACGGGCGAAGCCAAAATCGTCGACCTGCGGGGCAAGCTGAATGCGTGCAGCTCCAATCGGGAGTATCAGGCGCTGACCGACCAGATCGCCGCGGCGGAGATGGCCAACAGCGTCCTTTCCGATGAGATCCTGGAAGCGATGGAACGCCTCGACGAGCTGCGCAAGGGGGTGGGGGATTGCGAATCGCTGGTGGCCAAGGCGAAGGAAGAGCTGACCAAGATTCAGCAGACCGTCCAAATGCAGGAGCAGTCCCTCACCCAGGACGTGCGCCGCGTCGAGGCCAACTTGCTAGAGGCGGAGCGAGCCCTCCCCGCCGACTTTCGCGACGCCTATCGGCGGGTGGTCAACGCCAAGAATGAGGATGCAATGGCGCCGGTCGAAGGGGAAAGCTGCGGCGGCTGTTTCCAACAGTTGACGCCGAACATGATGAGCGACCTGGCGCTTTCGAAGATCGTGTTCTGTAAAGTTTGCGGGCGGCTGTTGTACACGCCCGAGGACCGTTCCCCCGGTCGGGCCAAGTAGTCTTCCAAGAACCTCAACTAACGCACCCCGCGGCGGGCCGAACGCACCTCTCCCGCTTGCCGCGCACGACTTGCCAGCCGCATTCGCCAGCGGCGAATCGACCGCCATGCGACTGGCCCTGTTGGGACTCGACGATTCGACTTTGTCCTTGGCGGCGGCATGCGCGGTTGGGGACGAGTGCCAGGTGGTCGCCGTGAGCGATCTGCGCCCGGATGACCAGCGCGCCGCCAAATTGCAGTCCGCGGCGCCCCGGGTGGAATGGGAGACGCTGCTGCTCGGATCGGATGGCCCGCAACCGTTCGATGCCGTGGTGGCGGCCCGCGGCGATGACGAGCAACAACGCAACGATCAAATCCGCCGCCTGGTCCAAGCCGGGATCCCGCTTTTGATCTCGCATCCGGTCAGCGATTCGATGTTGGTCGGGTACGAGCTGGACATGATCCGCCGCGACACGGGGGGAATCGTACTGCCGATTCTGCCGTTGCGGTTTCGACCGGCGGTGATGCGATTCCGGGAGCTAATCCAGGAAATCGGCCCAACGATCGGCACGGTCGAACAACTGGCCGTCGATCGCTGCCTCGATCGGCGCGAGCGGGCCGCGGTCAGTGCGGCTTTTGCCCACGATTGCGACCTGTTGCGGTTTCTCCTGGCGGGCTTGCGAACCGACATTGCCCGCATAGGCGCCACGGGAGCAGGGGGCTTTACGCCCGAGGGGCAATTGGCCGCCTACGGCAATCTCAGCGTGCAGATGACCGCCAGCGACAGTCCGATCGTGGCGCGGTGGAATGTCCTGCCGGGGGCGGCGGGGACGGCTGCGATCATGGCGATTGGCGGCCTAGGCACGCTCCAGGCGCGGCTATTCGCCGACGGACCGGACGAAATCGAATGGAAGTCCACCGGTCATCCGCCGACCGTCGAACGCTATCCCAATCAGGGCGCCGCCAACCAAATCCTGGACCAGCTTCGCAAGGCGCTACAGGGTCAACCCCATCAGCTTGACTGGCCCGACGCGGCTCGCTCCGTCGAGCTGACCGAAACGCTTGAACGAAGTTTGAAAAAGGGGCGGATGGTCGAACTCCACCGGGAGGAGTTTTCGGATCTGGGGACGTTCAAGGGGACGATGACGAGTGCAGGGTGCGCATTGCTGTTGATTGGCCTGGCAGCGATGGTCGCGGCGGCCGCGGCGGCCCGCTTTTTCAAACTGGCAGGACTGGGTTGGCTGGCTG
>JALHPA010000053.1 GCA_022842745.1 Pirellulales bacterium | reverse complement strand
CTGCCGCTTTTGCGCCCGGCCGATGCCGATTTTGGAAACGACTGCGCCTCCGCATGGCCCCGATTGCCCACGTTCTTTCACCCGGCGAACAACGCGGCCGAGCCGACGACCAACCGGTCTATGCGATCGAGGTCCGGGACCTGCACAAGACTTACCGCGAGCGGGTCTTCAAGCGGAAGGACGTGTTGGCCCTGCGGGGGGTTTCGTTCTCCGTCCCAGTGGGCGAAATCTTTGGACTGTTGGGTCCGAACGGGGCCGGGAAAACCACGCTGATCAAGATTCTGCTCGGCATCGTACGGGGTTCCTCCGGCCAAGCGCTGCTGCTCGGCCGGCCTCCCGGCGAGCGCTCCGCGCGCCGGCGGGTCGGATATCTGCCGGAGAACTTGCGGGTCCCCCGCCACCATACCGGCCGCACGGCCCTGGAATTCTATGGTGGACTGAGCGGATTATCCGCGGCGGAAATCCGCCGTCGGCAGCCGGAGGTACTGTCGCTGGTTGGCATGGAACGCTGGGCCGACACCCCTGTGCGAAAATACTCGAAAGGAATGCAGCAGCGTCTCGGCATGGCCCAGGCATTGCTGCACGAACCGGAACTTTTGATTCTTGACGAACCGACCGACGGCGTCGATCCGGTCGGCCGGTCCGAGATGCGGGCATTGCTCGTGCGGTTGAAAGCTGCTGGCAAGACGATTTTTCTCAACAGTCACCACCTGCAGGAAATTGAGCTGGTGTGCGACCGCGTGGCCATACTCGATCGAGGCCGGCTGCGCCGCGAAAGCCGGATTAGCGATTTAACGATTCCGCGGCAGACCGACCTGTTCCTCACACTACTGGGTCCGGAGGCTACTATCCAGCAGGCGCTTGGCGGGCGCGATGTCCTCGGCTGGGTCGGTGGCGACGGCGAACAACAAGTCACCGTTCGCGTTTCCGATCAATCCGACATCGACCGGTTGATTGACGAGCTACGCGCCGCGGGGGTGGGAATCGCCGATCTACGGCGTCACCGGCCGAGCCTCGAAGAGGCGTTTCTGGCGGTGCTGGCCGAATCTGCCGCGGATCCCGCTGTTCCCCTCTCCCCGGACGCCGACCCCGCGTGATTCCCTACCTCGCCATCCTGAAAGACTCGTTCCGCGAGGCACTCTCCTCGCGCGTCCTGTGGATCGTGCTGCTGGTCGCGACGGCGCTTCTCGCGCTGTTTGCCGGCATCGGCATGCGCGAACAGGCCGGCGCGGCCTACAACCCCAGCGACTTGCACGATGCCCGGCAATGGGTCCGCCGCCTGCGTGCGCAAGCCGCGGCCGAACGTCCCAGCCCGGGACAGCGCATCTGGCGGCATCTGCCGGAGGAGACTCGAAACACACTCGGTGAAACCGCCGACAGCCCACCGCAGAATAATTTTGGCGATCCGGTCGCGGCCCCTCTGGCGGCAGCGCTGAACCGGTTGAACTCCGATCGAGATTTGTACGAACCAGCCGCTTGGCGCGGAGTTCGGCTGGACGAGGAAACTCGCGAATTGCTGGCGGACGGGGTCGATAACCTTTCCAACGAGGAACTAGCTCGGCTCAACCGACTGCTCGTGGAAGCGGCGTTCCCGGCGGAGGTCGCCCCCAGCCGGCAGCGCGAGCTACACGTCTCGTACTTCGGCGCGCCGTTCAGCAATCCCGTCCCGTTGCGCAAGGATTTCGTGCTGCGCACCACACTGGCGCTGTTTTGTACATTCGTGGTCGGAATGCTGGGGGTGTTTGCTGGCATACTCGTCACCTCCTCGATCGTCCCCCAGACGTTCGAGCCAGGCGCCGTAGACCTTCTGCTGAGCAAACCGATCTCGCGGCGCTGGATGTACCTGACGAAGTTTTTTGGCGGCCTATCGTTCACCTTCATTATCGCCGGATATCTGCTGGGCGGTCTGTGGCTGGTCGTTGGCCTGCGGCACGGTTTGTGGAGCACGCAGCTTTGGGCCTGCTTGCCGGTGCTATTGTTCGTATTCGCCGTGTATTACTCGGTCAGCGCGTTTGCGGGACTGGTGTGGCGAAACGCGATCGTGGCGGTCGTGGTGACGATCGTGTTCTGGGGCCTATGCTGGGGGCTGGGGGCGGTGCGCGGAATCGTCTCCAGCTATTTCCTCGATCCGGTCCGCACCGTCCGTCTGCTGGTCGCGGGGGAGGATTGGATCGGCGCGAACGAGGCGGGACAAATTTTCCGCTGGGACGATGAGCGGGACCGGTGGGATGAAATTCTCGTTCCCGACGAAGCCCGCCGCTGGCGCCCGCTGGGAAGCTTCCCCTTGGCGGGGCCGGTTTATGTTCCCGCCGAAAACCGACTGGTCGTTCTCCAGCGGCCCAATCGCCGGTTCGCGTTCATGTCCGGGTCCATTCCCTTGTCGCTCGGTCAGCGCGTCGACAATTGGCGTCACCGCGAGGGCGCGTCGGTTCCTTCTGGCACGTCGATCCTCGACCTGGATGACCGCGGGAAATTGCTGGCCCTCTCCCCGGAGGGAATCCATCGCCAGTCGGCCGACCTGTCGGCCACGAAGTCCCCTCAGCTCGACCTCTTCGGCTACAAGCTGCCGCTAGATTTTCGCGGCGTCCAGACGGATTTTCCTAATGTTGGTCCACCCATGCGGCTTTCGGGGCCCTTCACGGCGGCGGTGGATTCGCAGACCGGGGCTATCGCCATTTTCTATCGAGAAGAGCTAGCGCGCTACGAACGCTCGGACAACGGAACGTACAAGCAGACAGTGAAGCAGCCCTTTCCGGATAGCGAGGCGGCCATACTCGCCCTCTCCGGCAAAACGCTGTTGCTGGGCCTGGCGGATGGTCGAGTGCTGGTGCTCGACGCGGCCAGCTTGGAATCGAAGCGGGAGTTCTTGCCTGCCCCTGGCGTGCCTCCTCGATTCATCGAGGCGTCGCCGGACGGCCGCTACTTTGCGGTCCTGCTCCACGACCGCACCCTTCATCTGTATGACGCCCAGAACGATCAGCTCTTTCAGCCGGACGTGCCGGGGCAAAAAGAGATCTCCGCGGCAGTGTTTTCGGCCCCGGACCGGCTGCTCGTCGCCGATCGGCTAACCCGGGTATCTGAATACCGGCTGCCTGGTCTGGAACTAGAGCGCCGGGTCGAGATGCCGATGGATTGGCTCGAAACCACGTATCGCTACCTGCTGGAACCGCTCTACACGGTACTGCCGAAACCGAGCGAGATCAGCAACCTGGTGACGTATCTCATTTCCGATTCGCGTACGCTCTCTCCCGGAATGTTTGAGTCCGACCTGCGTGCGCGGCGGATCCAACTTGCCTTGTGGGGCCCGTTGCTGAGCAATCTCGCGTTCTTGGCGGTTATGCTGACCGCCGGCTGCTGGTACGTCAGCCGCAAGGATTTTTGAATCGCCGCCGGATCGGCACGCGGATTCGGAGAGAATGTCCGGATTGCTATTTGGCTTTCTCGACGACCTTGGCCGTTCGGATCGTCACCGGCTCGCGGGGCCGGTCCTGGCGATCGGTGGCCACGACGCCAATTTTCTTCACCACGGCCAGGCTCTCGGCGTTGGCGGTCTTTCCAAAGGCGGTGTATTGTCCGTCCAGGTGCGGCGTTCGCTCGAGACAAATAAAGAACTGCGACCCGGCCGAGTGGGGGTCGCTGGTGCGGGCCATGGAAACCACGCCTGGCTCATGTTTCGTGGAATTGAATTCGGCTCGGATGGTGTACCCAGGACCGCCGGTGCCGGTCCCTTCCGGGCATCCCCCCTGGATCATGAAGCCTTTGATGATGCGATGGAAAATAAGCCCGTCGTAGTAGCCGATCTTGGCCAGCCCGAGCATGTTCAAACAGTGCCCCGGCGCCGCGTCCGAATCCATATCCAACAGGATTTTCCCCAAGGACGTATCGAGATCGATCTGGTACTTGTTTTTCTTAAAATCGATGGACTTTTGAGCGGCTTCGACTTCCGCTTTACGACTGGCAGGCATGGGGATCTCGCGGTAGGTTAAGTTTCAATTCCGTCTTGAAGATCGATCCCCGTCAAACCTAGCAGAGCGGCCCATCCTGCTCAAGAATCAATCCATTTGGGACGCAGGAACCTCGAGGGCCATGACCGAAGTCTGGTTGCGATCGAATTCCCGGATTATTGCCGCCGGGTTGATATTGCCTGCGGCGATTATGGGAGCCGGCGCGCTAGTCTTGTTGGTCGCAGGGGGGACGTTCGCATCGAACTGGGTGGGGTGGGGTCTGATCGCGGCGGGAGCGGCTCTGGGCGCGGTGCTCATTTGGCAGCTTCGCCTCCCGCGGCTGGCGTATGACGGAAAGAGCTTGTTGGTCTTTGCGCGGTCCGAGAGCCCCGTTCGGGTGCCGATCGAGTTTGTGGAGTGCTTTTTTGTGGGTTCGGGGCTTCAGCAGGTGCCCGGATTCCGGCGGCGGGAGGCCCAGCTTGCGAACCTGGCGATCCGAATCGCGGAACGCGCGGCGGAATGGCAACAGCAGGACGTTAAGCCCGCCTTGGGGAAGTGGTGCGGGGGTTATATCACGTTGTACGGCGCTTGGTGCGAACCGGTGACGATCGAGTTGGCAAAACGTCTCAACGCGCGGTTGGCGGAGGTACAACGGCGACCTTCGCTGGCGCCTTCGCAGGCTGGGTCAGGCGAATGATGACGACGGTTCGTTCCTCCGACGACTTGGACCGGCGAAACGCTTCGATGCCGCATCGGCCCGGGCTGCTCGTAAGCGTCCGCAGCGCGCTTGAGGCGGAACTCGTGGTGGCCGCGGGGGTTGAATGCGTTGACGTCAAGGAACCCTCGCGTGGCGCGTTGGGGGCGCCAACGCTGAGGACGATTTCAGCAGTTGCGCAGCGGAATTCGGGGCGGAGCGTGTTGAGCGTGGCCTTGGGGGAATTGCTGGATGGCGCCGCGAAGCGCGCCGCGAGTCTGGCGGAATTGCGCGAAGAATTCCGACCTCGCTTTGCAAAAATCGGGCTGCGCGGGTGCGCTCAGACGGCATGGGGAACGAAATGGAAAATCGCGACTTCGCGACTGCCAGAAGGGACCTGGCCGGTCGCGGTGATTTATGCCGACGCCGCAGCGGCGGGCGCGCCGGAATTCGACGAAGTTGTCGAAACTTGTGCCATGATGGATTGCCGATTCGCGCTTGTGGACACATTCAATAAGGACGGGCCGAGGTTGGCGGAGATTTGGTCGCTGGAAGCCATGCAGCAGCGTGTCGCGCGCGCCAGGGACCGAGGCGTCCGCCTCTCCTTCGCCGGCAAACTGACGATGCAGGATGTCGATCGAATGCGCACTTTGGATGTAGTTTTTCTTGGAGTTCGTTCGGCGGCCTGTGATGGCGATCGTCTGAAATCCATCAATGCCATGCGAGTAAAAGAGTTGCAAGAAATGGTAACGCACGGGTCGGTGCATAGGCGGGAAGCCGAAATCAATCTTGCGGATTTTGTTCGACCGAATGATTGACAGGCGAAGAAAAAAGCCAAATACTGCGGCCGATGAAGTCGGAATCATGCACGTGGGCCAAGTGGCAGGCATCGAATCGAGGGGGCCGTCAGTCCACCGGCTTGGACCGAGTTCTCAACCGCGGATGAACCGCGGATCAGCGCAATCCAGTCGCCGCGATGGGCGGGCGACGCGTGAACTGCATTGCTCGATCGGAGGAGCCGCATGCCAACCTCAATCCTGGACGCTGTAAAGCTGGGGCTGTGGGATTTCGAGCCTGAAGAAATCGATAGCCGCCAATTTGTGTCGACCACGGCGATGCCTGGTACGAACGAGAAGCTGGAGGTCATGGCCCAGCGGCTGAAGCGCGGATTGCCGCTTTGGCATCCCTCCGATCGCCGCGAGTGGTCCGAAGAGGAGTGATGTTTGGCGCCGTTCGGTCAACCAAGGCCCCGTCGCTCGGACCGGTCGCGCCCTTGCTCTGATTGAATTCCTCGAATTCCGCCGGAAGCGCTACTTCGAGTTGCGCCAGAATTGCCACCAGGGGCGAGTGTCGACGGCGGCTGTACGGGCGCTCTTTTTGCGGCGTGGTTCGATTTCAGAATCGACCGCTTTCCGTCCGTGCTGGTCGATCATCCCGCGGATTCTGGCCCGCGCAAGATGCGCGCAGGTCATATCGGCGCCTTTCAGATCCGCCATCTGAAGGTTTGCGCCGATCAAACTTGCGCCTTGCAAATTGGCGCCGCGGAGATCGGCCTTGGTGAGAATCGCCTGATTCAAATTGGCGCGAAGGTCCGCCATGCTCAAGTCGGCCCCGGCGAGGTTTGCGCCGGCCAGAGTGGCCTCGAACATTTTGCAGTAACGGAAGTTGGCGCGTTCAAAGTTGGAATGCGAGAAATCCGCGCGCTCCAGATGGGAGTCGGTCAGGTCGGCGCCGGAGAAATCGGCGTGCGTGGCATCGGCCCCTTGCATGCAAACGGCGTTCAGAATGGCCTTGTGGCAGATCGCCCCCGTCAGATCCGCCTCGCGAAGGTCGGAATTGCTGAGATTGATGCCGCTCAGATCGAGGCCGGCCAGGTTTACGCAGTGCAGTTTGGAACTGATGAGCTTAAGACCAACCAAGGAGTCGGCATCGACCTCTAAAAGGACTTCGCCGGTAAGCTTGTGACGTAGATAGACCATAGTCGCACCCACAGCCGTTCATTGGGAACGGCCACATCGCAAAATGATGGTTGGGGTGAGCAAACAGCAGCAAAGCGAAAAGCACCGCGTTCTCTGCTTTCCTTGCGCCGGGTCTCTGTCGCCGAGTTCCTCCTCCTGAACTTTGGCAGTATACCATGCCTGCGGCGGGAAATGCCAGACTTTTCGGCGTATAGCTCCCGACCGGGTCCGGTAGCCGGATTTTTAGGGTACAAACGAGCGTTTGGGGCGGGATTTATCGAGCGCGTTCATTGCGCGGGCGGTAGATTTCGGTGGCGGTGCCCAGGTAGGCCTCGCTCACAAAGGCCTGGGTTTCGCTCAGGGTCGGGTGGGGATGGATCGAATCGGCCACATCCCGGACGGAGCAACCCATTTCAATCGCCAGAACACCCTCGGCGATCAGTTCGCCGGCGCCAGCGCCAACGATGCCGACGCCGAGGACGCGATCGGACTCCGGATCGACCAGGAACTTGGTCATCCCTTCCGTGCGGCCGAGCGACTGGGCGCGCCCGCTGGCCGCCCAAGGATACCGGACCACCTCGACGTCCCGCTGTTCGCGCCGCGCCTGCTCCTCGGTGAGGCCGGCCCACGCGATTTCGGGATCGGTGAAGACCACGGCCGGAATCGCCAGTGGAGCAAACGCGGCCGGCCCGCCGTGGAGCGCCTCGACGGCCACCTTGCCCTGATGGGAAGCCTTGTGGGCCAGCATCGGTTCGCCGGCCACGTCGCCAATAGCGAAGATGTGTGAGTCGGCGGTGCGTTGTTGCTCGTCGGTCTCGACAAAGCCCTTGGAATCTATCTTTACCTGGGTGTTCTCCAGACCAAGGCCATTGCTATTGGGACGGCGGCCGACCGATACCAGGACCCGTTCGAATTGCTCGACCCGCTCCTCGCCGCTGGTTGCGTTTTGGAATTTCACTTCGACCGCGTTTCCTTTGTCGGCCAGGCTGGCCA
Source organism: Pirellulales bacterium (assembly GCA_022842745.1). Lineage (GTDB taxonomy): Bacteria > Planctomycetota > Planctomycetia > Pirellulales > JALHPA01 > JALHPA01. The sequence goes on along the minus strand of JALHPA010000053.1, from coordinate 2,147 downwards.
CCTTGGTATCGAGATAAATCGAGGAGAACAGCTTCTCGGAGCGGGCATGCAAGGGTTTGACGAGATCGCGGTCGGCGCCGGGCAAGAGGCCGTTGGTGAGCTCGACGACGCTGACTTGGCTGCCGAGTTCGGCGTAGACGGTGCCCATCTCCAAGCCGATGTAGCCGCCGCCGACCACTAGCAACGACTTGGGAATGTCCACGAGATCCAACGCTCCGGTTGAATCCATGATCCGCGGGGAGCCGATGTCGAAGGCCGGAATTTTCGCGGGGCGCGAGCCCGTGGCGAGAATGCAATGGTCAAAGGTCAGCGCCTCAAAGGCTCCATCGGGCCGCTGCAATCGCAGCGTGTGCGAGTTTTCGAATGTTCCGGTCGCCTGAATGACGTTTACCTTCCGTCGCGCGGCCAGTTGTTTTAATCCGGAAGAGAGCGTGCTGACGACCTTCTCCTTGCGGGCACGGACCGCCTCGATACGGATGGTGGGGGGAGCGAATTCGACTCCCCAATCGGCCAGTTCGCGGGCCTCGCTAAGGACTTTGGCCACGTGCAAAAGCGCCTTGGAGGGAATGCAGCCGCGAAGCAAGCAGGTGCCCCCCAGGCGAGGTTCCGCTTCAACCAGTGTGACCTCGAAACCCAAATCGGCCGCCAAAAAAGCCGCCGCGTAGCCTCCTGGCCCGCCTCCCAACACCACAAGTGGGGTATGCATCGTGATTCAGCAAAAAGGAAAAACTCAGCGGACGCCCGAAACAGCGCGGCGTCGACGCACCGACAGTGTTCCCCTGCCGCCAAAATTCGTCAAGAGATTGAACGGAACGGCAAAGAGCTCGGCAATCGATCGACAGAGCGATGGCTCGCAATCGCTTTGCACTATTTTGTCTGAAGGTCGAAACAGTACAACTGATCCTGATCGCGGATGAACAGCTTGCCACCCGCGATCACGGGGTGGGGCCAGCTTGGCTTGCCGGAGTCGGGAAGCTTGAATTTGCTCAGGGTCTTGTACTCTGCCGGCTTGGCGGCGATCAAAGCCAACACCGCGTTCTGATAGCGGAAGTAGAGATTGCCGTCGGCATAGGCTACCGCCGCGGAGCCTTCTCCGGGTCCGCGATTGTCTGGACCGCCCCAAATGATCTTGCCGGTCTTGAATTCGAGGCAGGTGGGAAAGCCTTTGTTCTGGCCGTGACCCCCGTACAAGTGCTCGCCGATCAAAATCATGCCGCCGTGATGATTCTGGAACTTGCGGGCCGAATGGTACCAGACCTCTTGCGCTTTCAAAGAGCCATCGTCCGCCTTCTCGATCTCGACGACCGCGCTGCCGCCATCGGGATACCCAGTGGTCGAAAAGACGTAATCCCCCTGCACGATCGGCGTGGGAACGTTGGCAACGCCCCCGGCCGTGCGATTGTATCCCCACAAGAATTTTCCGTCGCTGGCCTGTACGCCAATGACTCCCCGGCCGAGCAGTTGCACATACTGTTTGATTCCGGCCGCGTTGCTGATGACGATCGACGAGTAGCCCGCCCCATCCTTGCCAGCCTTACCAATATCCGGCAGCGATGCCCGCCAGATCTCCTCGCCCGTGCGTTTGTTGAGGGCGACCATGGCGGCCTCGGGACCGCCTGGGGTGCAGACCAGTTTGTCGCCGTCGATCAGCGGCGACTCGCTGTAGCCCCAACCAGACATCATCTTGCCGCCGAAGTCATCCTTCAGGTTTTTGGCCCACACCTTTTCGCCGTCGGCGGTTTTCAAGCAGGCCAGATCGCCGTTCGAACCAATCGCGTATAGGTACTCGCCATCCAGGGTCGGCGTGCAGCGTGGACCGGCGTGGCCGCCATTCCCCGCATTTTTGCCAATGACCGTCTTCCACACGACCTTTCCATCGGTCAGATCCAATGCCACCACGTGCTCGGCGCCGTTGGCCTCGCCCATGGAGTAGACGCGACCGTTCTGCAGCGACACGCTGCTGTAACCGATCCCCAGTCCGTCGGCTTTCCAGACCAACTCTGGACCAGACTCTGGCCACTCCTTTCTCAGCCCCGTATCGGGAGATTTACCATCCCGAGCTGGGCCTCGCCATTCCGGCCAGTCGCTGGGCGCGGCCCAGATCGCCGAGTGCATGGCGCCTAGGCCAATCGCGAGAACCGTCAGTA
>JALHPA010000052.1 GCA_022842745.1 Pirellulales bacterium | reverse complement strand
CCAATGCGCAGGAGGTCGTGGACGAAATCGCCAAATTCGGTGGATCGGCCATGCTGGTCAAGGCGAACCAGGCCGACCCGCACGAAGCCCGGGACATGGTCAACCGCGTCGCGGCCGAATTCAAGCATTTGGACATTCTGGTCAACAATGCGGGCATCACCCGCGATGCCATGATCCGGAAACTCTCCGATGAAAACTGGGCCGAGGTCATCCAGACCAATCTGAATGGCTGCTTCTATTGCCTCTCGGCGGCGATCCCGATCATGACCGATCAAAGCTACGGGCGGATCATCAATATCAGCTCGATGAACGGGCAGGTGGGGGCGATGGGGCAGGCCAACTACAGCGCGAGCAAGGGAGGGATCATCGCCCTCACCCGCACCGCCGCTGTCGAGTTGGCCCGTTCCGGAATTACCGTCAACACCGTCTCTCCCGGCTATACCGAGACCGACATGTTTGCCCGGGTCCCGGTCGAAATCCAGGCCCAGATCAAAGCGAAGATCCCGCTGGGCCGGTTCGCGCAGCCGGAGGAGATCGCCAAGGCGGTTATTTTCCTCGCCGCCGAGGGGGACTACATCACCGGCCAGCAAATCAACGTCAACGGCGGGGCCTTCATGTAAGCATCGCACGACGGGCGTTTAGTCGTAGACTTGGAAAGGACCGTTTCCCTTGCCTGCCCGATTCCCACGGCTGGCGCCCAGTGTCGAGAAAGGACAGCCATGAGCCAAAACAACAATAACACCGCATTCGATCTGTTTGACCCGACCGGAATGCTCAAGACCATGCGCAACGAGAACATGGACGCGTTCGCCAAGGCCATGGTCCAGTTGGTCAATACCGACGCCTATGCCGACGCGACCGGCAAAATGCTCGATACCTGGCTGGCCAGCTCCGGTCCCTACCGCAAAATGCTGGATGCTTCGATCAAGCAAGCCTTGGCAGGGATGAGCCTCCCGAGCCGGGAGGAAGTCACCCGGCTAGCCGAGCGGCTCACGAACATTGAGTTTCGGTTGGACGATTTAGACGCCAAGCTGGACGAGATCGCGGTGCTGTTGCGGACCGCGTCCGCCAGAAATTCCTAGTCCGCAAACGGGGAGAAATAAACCATGAGCGCCACGGAATCCAAACCAGTGATGGGACTGGACTACGCCCAAGTGTACGACCAACTGGCGAAAGTCAGCGAGCGGTTCAAAACGTTCAACCGCCTGGTGACGACCGACGCCAAAATCGCCCAGACGCCCAAAACGCTGATCTGGACGCTCAACAAGGCCAAGCTCTACCGCTACGTGCCAATCGCCCCTCCGGACCAGCGTAAGCGGATTCCGCTGCTGTTGGTGTTTGCGATTATGAACCGCCCGCACGTCCTCGACCTGCGGCCGGGTCACAGTTTCGCGGAATACATGCTGGCTCGCGGCTACGACCTGTATTTGCTGGACTGGGGCGAGCCGGGACCGGAAGACAAGGATTTGCGGTTCGATAACTACGTCCTCGACTATCTGCCGCGCGTGGTCCGAAAAGTGAAGTCGGTGTCGGGCTGCTCGGAATTCAACATGCTGGGCTGGTGCTTGGGCGCTTTGATCAGCACGCTGTACGCGGCTTTGCGGCCGAACGACGGCTTGAAGGATTTGATCCTGCTCACGGCCCCCTTGGATTTCACCGACAAGAAGACCGGCGGATTCTCCCGCTGGACGAGCAGCGCCGACTTCGACCCCGACCGGATCGCGGACACGTTCGGCAATATCCCCGGCGAGATGATCGACTACGGCGCGAAGATGCTCAAACCGGTCGAAAACTTCATCGGCACTTATCTCAATCTCTGGGACAAGATCGACGATCCGAAGGTGGTCGAAGCCTGGCATGCCATGAACACCTGGGTTCGCGACATTATCCCCATGGCGGGCGGCGCCTACCGCCAACTGATCACCGAGTTTTACAAGGAAAACCGGCTGAAAGCCGGTACCTTGGTGCTTCGCGGCGAACGGGTCGAGTTGAAGTCGTTGACCGCCAACGTCCTGAACGTCATTGCCGAGGGGGACCACATCACGCCCCCCTGCCAGTCGGAAGGGATCATGGATCTGCTCGGCAGCCGCGACAAAGAGGTGTTCCGCGTCCGCGGAGGGCACATCGGGATCATGGCGGGGAGCGGCGCAGAAAAAGCCACGTGGCCCCATATTGAAAACTGGCTCTCCAAGCGGGCCAACTAAGTCATGTTCGACTGGCGATCTTTAATAACCGAACCCGCACTGGCCAGCGTACTCCCTGGGACGTATCGGCAATACGTGCGTCCGATACAGGACGGCCTGTGCGTCTTCCTCGGCGGACTGCCGCCGTCGAGGCAGGGGGAGGTCCTGGCCGCCCAGATGGCGCTGCCGCTCTCGGCCACGCTGTCGGAGCGCCTGGGAGCGATCGCTCGCGCTTGCCCTGTTTTGCACAAACTGGGGCAGATCGTGGCCCGCGATCAGCGGATCGCCGCCGAGCTGCGCGACCAACTGCGTCTGCTTGAGTCCCTGCCTCCCACTTGTTCCATCGACGAAATCCAAGCCCTCGCCGAGCGCGAACTAGGCCCCGCCTCTTCGTCCCACGTATACATCGTCCCTCCCGCGATCGCCGAGGCGAGCGTAGCGATCGTGGTTCCCTTCTCGCTGGCCTCGGCGGATGGACCGGCGGACAGCGTCTTGAAAATCCTCAAGCCGGGTATCGAAGAACGTCTGGAGGAAGAACTGGCGCTGCTCACGGCCGTTGGTTGCCATCTGGACGAGCGGTGCGACGATCTCGGCATTCCCCACCTCGACTACGCCGAGGTGTTCCAACAGATCCAGGAAAAGCTGCGTTACGAAGTACGGCTGGACCTGGAGCAACAGCACCTGGCCGCCGCGGCGGATTTTTACGCCAGCGACGATCGCATTCAGATCCCCGCCCTGCGCGAGCCCTGCACTCCCCGCGTCACGGCCATGCAGCGCATCCACGGCGAAAAAATCTCCGCCCATAGCGCCGCCAATCCTGCCGCCCAGCGCAGGCTGGCCGACACGGTCGTCCAGGCGTTGATCGCCGCCCCAATTTTCTCGTCCGCGCCGCTGGCCCTGTTCCACAGCGACCCCCACGCCGGCAACCTGATGGTCACGGAGACCGGCCGGCTGGCGATTCTGGACTGGAGTCTCGTCGGCCACCTTTCGGAGCGCGAGCGGGTGGGCATCGTACAACTTTTGCTGGCCGCCGCTTCCTGGGATGTCGATCGGCTGGCCAAACAGCTTGGCGGCTTGTGCGATCGGGGCGCCAATGACGCCGCGGCGCTCCAATCGGTCGCCTCCCGCGGACTGGCGAAACTTCGCGCAGGGCAATGGCCGGGTCTGACCTGGTTGACCGCGCTTTTGGACGATGCGGCGCTGCGGGCGGGGCTGCGATTCGCCCCCGACTTGCTTCTGTTCCGCAAATCACTTCACACACTGTCGGGAGTCGTCGCGGAGATCAGCGGCGGAACCCGCGGGTTGGACGACGCCGTCCTGAGAGAATTCGCCCGGAGTTTTGCCCTCGATTGGCCGCGGCGTTTTTGGCGTCCGCCCGATTCTCGGGACTACCGGACGCGGATTTCCAATCGCGACGTCACGGAGTTGTTGCTGAGCTGGCCGTGTTCCCTGGCCCGGTATTGGCTGGGTGCGGACCGCGATGGAACGGAGGATCGCCTGGCGGATGTTAATTCCGCGGCGTGATGTTTCGGGGCCAAAAAAGACGACGGCCAGCGGCCCCTGTTGGCTGCGACCCTTCCGCCTGCTATACCATTCGGCGGTGTGGTCGAGGCGGCCGGCTATCCCTAGGAGTCCTAGTTCATGACACGGATCGTGGAAGTAACGGAACTGGCACCGCGCGACGGCCATCAGAGCCTGCTGGCCACGCGCATGTCGATCGACGACCTGGCGCCCGCCTGCGAGGATCTCGATCGGGCCGGTTACTGGAGCGTCGAGTGCTGGGGAGGGGCGACGTACGACGCCTGCATCCGATTCCTCAACGAAGATCCTTGGGAACGGCTGCGGACCTTTCGCAAGCTGATGCCGAACACCCGGCTGCAGATGCTGCTGCGGGCGCAAAACCTGTTGGGCTACCGCCACTACGAAGATTCGGTCGTGGACCGCTTCGTGGAAAAATCGGCGGAGAACGGCATGGACGTCTTCCGCGTCTTTGACGCGCTCAACGACGTGCGCAATCTGCGCCGAGCGTTGTCCGCCGTCCTGCGCACCGGCAAGCACGCCGAAGGGACCATTTGCTACACCACGTCCCCGCTCCACACGGTCGATAAGTTCGTCGAGCTGGCCCAGCAACTGCGCGATTTGGGTTGCCAGTCGATCTGTATCAAGGACATGGCTGCCTTGTTGCGGCCCCAGCCGGCCTTCGACCTGGTGAAGGGAATCAAGCGGAAGTGCGGCGAGGATACCGTGGTCCACGTCCACGTCCATTCCACCACCGGCGTCACCATGGTCAGCCTGATGAAGGCCATCGAGGCCGGGGCCGACATTGTCGACACCGCCATTTCCTCCCTCAGCCTCGGCCCGGGACACAACCCCACCGAGGCTTTGGTCGAGATGCTGGCCGGCACCGGCTACGCCACCCGCCTGGACAGCGCTCGGCTCCGCAAGATCAAGGACCACTTCGCCAAGGTTCGCCCGAAATACGCCGCTTTCGAGTCGAAGTACACCGGCGTCGAGACCGACATTTTCGAGAGCCAGATCCCCGGCGGCATGATTTCCAACATGGAGAGCCAGCTCAAGCAGCAGGGCGCCGCCGACCGCGTGCAGGAGGTGCTGGCCGAGGTTCCGCGCGTCCGCCAGGACGCCGGCTTCCCTCCCCTCGTGACCCCCTCGAGCCAGATTGTCGGCACGCAGGCGGTTTTCAACGTCCTGATGGGCCGCTACAAGGTCCTGACCGGCGAATTCGCCGATTTGATGCTCGGCTATTACGGCGAGTCGATCGCCGCCCGCAATCCGGAAGTCGTCGCGGCCGCGGCCAAACACGCCAAAAAGGAACCGATCACGAATCGCCCCGCGGACCTGCTCAAGCCCGAATGGGAAGACCTGCGCTCGCAGGCGCTGGCCCTGGAGGGCTGCAACGGGACCGACGAGGACGTGCTCACGTATGCCATGTTTCCCCAGGTCGCTCCCAAGTTCTTCCAGCACCGCGCGGAAGGTCCGAAGAGCGTTGCCCAGGCCCCAGCGGCCAAAGGGGGAGGGAAAGAGGGGGCACCAGGCAAGGCTACCGACGGCGGCGGCAAGTCGCCCGTCGCGTCGCGCGTCACGTACAACGTAAAAATCGGCGAGCGAACCCGACACGTAACGGTTGAACCCGCCTGAACGATCAACTTCGCGAACCACGCGGACACCAAGGGACGAGCCAGATGCCCACGCCAACGGCCAAAACGATGGAATCGCTGATCGCCGACCTGCGCAAACGCCGCGAACGCCTGCAGCAGGGGGGCGGGCCCGATAAGCTTGCCAAGCAAAACGAACAAGGCAAGCTCACCGCGCGCCAGCGCGTCGATCAGCTTACCGACGAGGGGAGCTTCGAGGAATTCGGCCTCTTTGCCCAGCACCGCCAGACCGATTTCGGCCTGGCCGGCAAGGAGATCGCGGCCGACGGGGTCGTGACGGGGGCCGCCTCGATCGACGGCCGGCTGGTCCATCTGGCCAGCCAGGACTTCACCGTCATGGGAGGCTCGGCCGGCGAGGTCCACTCCCTCAAGGTCGCCGACGCCATGCAGCGGTCGCTGCGCACCGGCAGCCCATTCGTTTTCATCAATGACTCCGGCGGCGCCCGCGTTCAGGAGGGGATCGATTCCCTCTCCGGCTACGGCCAGGTCTTCTATTCCAACGTGTTGTTGTCCGGAGCGGTCCCCCAGATCTCGTTGATTTGCGGTCCGTGCGCCGGCGGCGCCGCCTACTCGCCGGCGCTGACCGATTTCATCATCCAGACCCGCAAGGCGCAGATGTTCATCACCGGTCCGCAGGTGATGAAGCAAGTCACCGGCGAGGACATCTCGGCCGAGGCCTTGGGGGGGGCAGACGCCCACATGCAGCATTCGGGCGTCATCCATTTTGTCGTCGACGACGACAAAGAGGCCCTCTACCTCTGCCGCCGGCTGTTGAGCTTCCTCCCCGCGAACAACCTCGAAGACCCGCCCCGCCTTCCCACCGACGGAAACGTCGACCCCAATCCGGCCCTAAACGACTTTGTTCCGGTCGATCCCAAACAAGGCTACGACGTCCGCTCCGTAATCACCGGAATCGTCGACCAGGGGGACTTTTTGGAGGTCCACGCCGGTTGGGCGATGAACATGGTCGTCGGCTTTGCCCGCATTCTCGGCAGAACCATTGGCATCATCGCCAATCAACCGGCGTATCTGGCGGGGGCGATCGATATCAACGCCTCGACCAAGGCCGCCCGCTTCATCCGCTTTTGCAATGCGTTCAATATTCCGATGGTCACGTTTGTGGATGTGCCTGGATATTTGCCGGGCGTGCAGCAGGAGTACGGCGGCATTATTCGGAACGGCGCGAAGCTGTTGTTCGCCTACTCGGCCGCGACCGTTCCCAAGATCCAGGTCATCCTGCGCAAGTCGTATGGCGGCGCGCACGTGGCGATGTGTTCGCGCGATCTGGGAGCTGACTGCGTTTTCGCCTGGCCCACCGCCGAGGTGGCCGTGATGGGGGCGGAAGGCGCCGTCGAAATCGTCTTCCGCAAGGAAATGCAAGAGGCTCAGGACCGGGCCGCCAAACGCGCGGAACTGATCGACCAGTACCGCTCAGCCTTCGCCTCCCCGTATGTCGCCGCCGGTCGCCGGCTGGTGGACGATATCATCGAGCCGGCCAACACCCGCCGCCATTTGGCGCAAGCGCTTGAGTACCTCAAGGCCAAACGCGACCACCGGCCGCCCAAGAAACATGGTTTGATTCCGCTGTAACCTCTTCGCGCTTGGCAAATCGCACCCTCCCGCGTTCGTCTTCCTCGTTCCAAACACGCATGAAACCCGCCGACAACAACCTGACCCAGCTTTTGCAGTCGGTCGAGGCGCTGCGCAGCGAGTTGGCCGCGCTGCGCGAGCGCATGGGGACTATCGAGACCCGTTTGGCGGCCTTCGACGCCGCGGCCGCGAGACCGAACGAGCCGCCGGACGAAGAACTACTCTCGGTGTTGGCCGCCTCGGTTGCCGCCTTCCTGGGGTACAAACCACGCATCCGACAAATTCGCCTGATTGGCGGCGCGTCGTGGGCCCAGCAGGGCCGCGCTACGATCCAGGCATCCCACGTCCTCACCCACCACGGCTAGGAGCTTGCGGTGAAATTAAAGCTCACGGTTGACGGAAAAATTTACGAAGTCGAGGTCGAGGCGCCCGAGCCTGAACAGCCTCGGCCGGCCTACCTGCCCCCGGTGGGACAGGCCCCGGCGGCCCGCCCCGCGGCGTCCCCCGGAGCGCCGACCGCGGCGCCCCCCCCCTCGGGTCCGGCCGGAGCGGTGGACGAAAGCAAGGTCTGCCGCAGCCCGATCTCCGGCGTGGTGGTCCGCGTTGCCGTGCAGCCCGACCAGCAGATCCAGCCGCAGGAAGTCCTGCTGGTGCTGGAAGCCATGAAAATGGAGACCGTGATTACGTCTCCGGTCGCCGGCAAGGTCGCCAAGGTCCATGCGCGCCCCGGTGATTCCGTTCAGAACGGTCAAATACTGATCGAGTTTGCCTAAAACCTCCGTTTCGAGATCCCGACGATGAAACCGGTCAAATCCCTCAACCACGTGGGCATCGCGGTCCGTTCGATCGACGCGCAGCGGCCGTATTACGAGCAGGAGCTGGGCGCGACGTTCGAGGGGCTGGAAGAAGTTCCGTCGCAAAAGGTGCGCGTGGCGTTTTTCCGCGTGCAGGACGTGCTGTTCGAGTTGCTCGAGCCGACCGATCCCTCCAGCACCGTGCAGTCGTTTCTCGACAAGCGCGGCGAGGGGTTGCACCACGTCGCCTTTACCGTCGACGATATCCAGGCCCGGATCAGCGAACTGGAGTCCGCCGGCCTGCGGATGATCGATCGCGCTCCCCGGCCGGGAGCGCACCATATGCAGGTGGCGTTCGTCCATCCCAAGAGCACGTTCGGCGTTCTCACCGAACTGTGCGAACCCGCCGCGGCGGCCCACCCCTCTTAACCAGGTGTTCCGGCGATGAACAAGTTTGCGCTGGCCGACGACTTTCCCGCGGTCGACTACGATGCCTGGCGGGCATTGGTCGAATCCGAACTGAAGGGGGCGAAATTCGAGCAGAAGCTCGTCACCCGGACCTACGAAGGGATCGACCTGCAGCCGGTCTACACCCGCCAGGACGAGCCGCCGGGCGGGTACGATCTCGGCCTCCCTGGCGTTCCCCCTTTCGTCCGCGGTTCCACCCCGTGGGGCGCCGCTAAAACCGGTTGGGACCTTCGCCAGGAGTACGCCCATCCCGAATTGCAGGCCGCGAACCAGGCCATTCGCGACGACATCGCCGGTGGCGTCACCTCCGTCTGCTTGAAGCTCGACCTGGCCTCCCGAAGTGGTCTCGATCCCGACAGCCCGGCGGCCGGCGATTTGGTTGGCCGGGACGGACTTGCCGCTTACAGCCTTGACGATTTGGACGCCGCCCTGGCGGGCATTCCGCTGGACCGCGTCGGCGTGGCTTTGGAGCCGGGCGCGGCGTTTCTGCCTGGCGCGGCGATCCTGGCCGCGCTCTGGCAGAGGCGCGGCGTGGCGGCGGACAACGCCCGCGGGTGGTTCAACGCCGATCCGATTGGCGCGCTCGCGCGTGAAGGGGAGTTACCCTACACTCCCGAACGCGCGTTCGAGTTGCTCGGCGCTCTCGCCGCCTGGACGGCTGAGCACTATCCCCATGTCTCCTCCGTCTGCGTCGATACCTCGGTGTACCACCTGGCCGGGGCTACCGCGGTCCAGGATCTGGCCTTTGGCCTGGCCACGGCCGTGGAGTACCTTCGCGCGCTCGTGGACGCTGGCCTCTCCATCAACACCGCCGCGCGGCAAATCGTCTTCGATCTGAGCCTGGGAACGCATCACTTCCTGGCGATTTCCAAGCTCCGCGCGGCGCGCCGCTTGTGGTATCGGGTGGTGGAAGCCAGCGGCGGCTCCGCTGAAGCCGCGGCGATGCGGATCCATGCCCGCACCAGCCCCCGCGTCCTTACGCAGCGGGACCCGTACGTGAACCTGCTCCGCAACACGGTGGCGGTTTTCGCCGCCGGCGTCGGCGGCGCCGAGTCGATCGAATCCGCTCCGTTCGATGTGCTGGTCGGGCAGCCGGACGAATTCAGCCGGCGCATCGCCCGCAACACCGTGTTGATATTGCAAGAGGAATCCCACCTGCACCGGGTAGTCGATCCTGGCGGCGGAAGCTGGTTTCTCGAGCGCTATACCGACCAGGTCGCCGAGGCTGCTTGGAAGTTGTTCCAAGAGGTCGAACGGCAAGGGGGCATGCTTCCGTCGGTTCGCTCCGGCTGGGTCGCCGAGCAGATCGATGGCGTGTTCGCCCAACGGGTCAAGGACATCGCCCGCCGCAAGGAAGGGATCACCGGCGTGAGCGAGTTTCCCAACGTGGCCGAAGAAAAGATTTCTCATCCGGGTCCGGACCTGGCCGCTGTCCGCGCGGCGGCGGTCGCCCGTCGTTCCAACGCCGGTCGCGGCGTCCGGCCCACGATCGTGGCCCAGTCGCCGGTGGACGACGTTGTATCGGCCGCTG
>JALHPA010000051.1 GCA_022842745.1 Pirellulales bacterium | reverse complement strand
CGACGGCAGGTAGGATCTCCGCCTCCGCCCAAATCGGTCCGGAGAGCCACTCGACCGCGGTGGGGGCGGTTTTCGAGGTGGAAATTCCGGCCAGCAAGGCATCCGCCTGTTCGAGCGAACCTGTTTCGGCGATTACGAATGTCGAGGCCTGCGGCGAGGGGGTGACTTTGAGCGTGGCCTGGACGATCACCGCCAGCGTTCCCAGAGAACCGGTCAGCAGTTTGCAAAAGTCGTAGCCGGCGACGTTTTTTACCACTCGGCCACCGGCGTTGAACGTGACACCCGTGCCGTCGATGGCGCGGATGCCGATCACGTAGTCGCGGAGCGTTCCGTGAGCGAAGCGGCGCGGACCGCTGACATTGGTCGCCAGTGCCCCCCCCAGCGTGGCGCGGCTGAAGTCCGAGACGTCCACCGGAAGACGCTGCCCCTCCTGGGAGAGCGTCTGCTGCAAGTCGCGGATCGGAATTCCCGCTTCGACGGTGATCGTCATATCGCGCGCGGGGTAATCCTCAACGCGATTCAGCCCCGCGAGCGACAGCCCCAACCCCGGGACCCGCGCCGGCAATCCGTAATCGAGCGCCGTGCCGCCGCCCATGGGGTACAGGCAGCTTGACTCGGCGGCACACTCCCGGACCGCTTGCGCGGCGGTCTCCTGGTCGGGAGGGATAACGGTGCGGTACAGGGGAAGCGGATCCATCGGGACTGTCACTGTGCTGAACGCTCTGTGCAGAACACTCGGTGCTGAACACCTCTTTGTGAGCAAGCAGCCGATCCGCCGATCAGACGCTGAATTTGATATGCAAAACGTCCCCGTCCTGCACGACGTAATCCTTGGGTTCCTGCCGGAGGAGATTATGGGCTTTGATCTCGCGTTCGCTTCCCAGCCGGATCAAATCGTCGGAGCGGATGACTTCGGCACGGATGAAACCGCGCGCGAGGTCGGTGTGGATGTTGGCGGCGGCCTCCAGGGCGGTGCCCCCCACCCGCAGCATCCAGGTGCGAACCTCTTTTTCTCCGGCCGTCAGATACAAGAACTGACCGGAAGCGGCCATTATCGTGCGAATTAAACTATCGCGGTCGGATCGGTCCAGCCCCATTTCGGCTAGGAACTCCGCCCGATCGGCCTCGTTCATTCGGGACAGCTCCAGTTCCAGCCCCAAGGGGATGGCCGCGACGGTGACGGAGGAATCCCTGCCCGCTAGTTGCTTGGCATAGCGGTCCGGGCGATCGTCGTCGGCAAGGTTGACGACGACCATTTTGGGCTTTTGGGTGAGCAGCCGGAAGGAACTGGTGGCTTTGCGCTGTTCGTCGGTGAGGGGCGCGTCGTGCAGGGACTTTCCGGCTTCGAGCGTCACCTGCAAAGGCTCCAGGGCCGCCAACTCCGCCAATTCTTGGTCGCGGTTGGGCTTTGGTTTCTTGGTACTCTCCCGCAGTTTCTCGATGCGGTTGGTGACGATCTCCAAGTCCGCCAGCAACAGATCCTCTTCAAAAGCGCTCAGTTCGGCGAGCGGATCGGCGCCGCCGAAGCCGGCCACGACCAGGACCAGGCAGCCGGCTTCGCGGATCAGGCCCAGGCGCGCGGCGTTTCCCTCGTGCGTGCGGCTCAATCCAGGCGTGTCCACCAGTTCCAAGGCCGCGCGGGTCACTTTCTTGGGATGATAGATATTGCACAAGGGTTCGATTCGCGGGTCGGGCACTTCGGCCATCGCGTTTTGCGAGGCGTGCGCAAGCGCCGGGTCGGGCTTCACGCCCGTCAACCATTCGAACAACGTGCTTTTGCCGGCGCCTTGATATCCAACCAGTCCGATCTTCATGCCGCGTGTGGATCCCTACGTGCCAAAATTGAACGACGGAAAGCTCAACCCTGTGAGCAGTCCGCTGGCGCTCGACCGGGTCAAACGGGTCGGGTTGCGGCACGTTTGAGCGTGGCTTCCAACTCGCCGAGTTGTTGTTCTAACGCCTGTTGTTCCGCCCTGTCCAGGGCACGGCCCCCATATCGCACGCGGTAGTATTCCTCGACCACGCGCCGTGGGATCGTCGTGACGGAGCGGGGGGCGCCAAAGCCGATTAACTCCGCCGCCGCCTGCTGCGCAAACTCGAGCGGCGTTTGACCGGGCAGGCGAACGACTCCTCGTCGGCGGAGCAGGTTTTCCAGGCGAATGTAGAATTCGATCCGCTCGTCCGCGTGACGGCGGCGTGCCTTGCGAATGGCTCGTCGCCGGGGCCACCTGCGGTACAGGGTGCGAACCGTCCATACCAGCGATGCGACCAGAGCCGCCAATCCGGCCGCCGCCAGTCCTCCTTTCCAACTGAACCAATCGCCGCCGATCCAGGCCCGCGCTTCGCGCCAGGCCGCCCTAAGGCGATCCTTCAAATAGGAGTAGGCGCTCATCCCCTCGGGGACTTCGAAAAAGGGTCGATAAATGGTCGCTTGCTGCCGCTCGGCGTTCAGGCCGACGACGTAGTTCGACCACAATAACTGCAAATAGTCGCCAAAGTCGGCCAGCGAATTCAGCCATTCGCTGTCGCTATAGTCGGAGGCCGCGGCGGCCGCCGGGGTGGGGTCGAGGATCAGCCAGCAGGGCATATCCGCCGGATATCCCTCGGGACGCTCCTCCTGCGGAACCTGGCTTGGCTCCAAATAGGCTTCGACCCAGGCGTGGGCGTGCAACTGGCGGACCTGGTAGAACGCCCCCAATTGATTGTAATCCCCTCCCTTGAACCCGATGACGATCCGGGCGGGAATCCCCTGGCTGCGGAGCATCAGCACAAGCGCGGTGGCGAAATATTCGCAGTGCCCGCGGGGATTGTTGCGAATGAAATCCTCGATCGGGTCGAGCGCGGGATCGCGGGGCTGGGGGGTGAGCGTGTAGGTGAAGCGAGAAGAGAGCAAGTATTGCTCGAGCTCGCGCGCGGCTTGGATTCGAAAATGGGGGTCCGACCGGGCGATGCCGGCCGCGTCGATCTGTTGCTGCGCGGCGGCGACCAACCCGCTCAAGTCCTCGTTGGCCGCAATCGCGTCCTTTCGCAGCGTGGCTTCTTCCAGAGACGCGCTGGCGTTGAGCGTCACCCGGTTGTAAGGGAGCTGCAACAGAAAGTTTTTTTCCCGGTCCGACAGCGGAGGGTTGGCTGGGTTCGGCACGACCCGCTGTTGAAGCCCGTGCGACAAGCCGGTGGTATAAGTCTCGTAGATCATCCCCGAATATTGGCGGTTTTCGTCCCGGATCAGTTGGTGCATCGCCCGGTCGAAGCGGATCGTCGAATCCAGTTGAAACGGATCGGCGTGGTACATCGGATAGACGCCGAAGACTACCGGCTCGTCCATTGGCTCGATCGAGATGCGCTGCAAAACGGCTTCGGCATCGGCAGGGACATGGGAATCGAGAGAAGCCCTCCTCCTCGCTCGAGAGTCGCGCGGGGGGGAGGCGAGGAATTGCCATTCTCCCTGGCTGTAGATGTTTTTGGTCGAGCCGCGGAAGAGCGGTTCGCCCACGATCTTGTAGGGCCGGTCGCCGCGGGTGCGGAACTCCACCCGCATGACCAACTCGGCGTTGTCGGCGATTTGCCCCAGCGCCCCCAGCGAGACCGTATTGGAAAACCCCGACATCCGCTGGACGCTGCCGGCCAGCGGCTCCCAAATCGTCTTGCCGTACCGGGGAATGCCAAAAAACACCCCCACCGCCACGAGCAACGCGCCCAGGCAGATCCGCAGCCCCAAACCGGGGACGCCGCAGTGCAGGAGTTGCAAGGCGAGCTGGTCCGCTCCGGCGGGAAGCAGGACGATCGGCCGATTGGTGGGCGCCTCGCGGGCCGGCGGCCGACCGTTCGACGGAACCCCTGGGGCGGTCGACGGTTCGCTCGCGCTCGCCGGACGGTCGTGCCTGGCGACCTCGCCTTTGGCAAACATCAGCACCAGCGAGGTCAGGGCCAAATAGAGATAGACCACCAACAGCGCACCGAAACCGACCCCCAAATTGAGCGCCGCCCCGACCACCACCTGCAACAAGCTCAACACCAGAATCTGCCAATACAGCCGCGCGGTCTTTTCCTGAAACAGGAGCACCACTTGCAGATAGACGAGCAAGTTGGCGATCGCCAAGAGCTGGCTATCGGTCTCGAAGCGGATGAAATCCACGACCGAAAAGCCCACCGCGACCAGCGCCGCGACGTTCGCGAGATTGCGATTCAGTCGGATCCAGCCCTTGAGGTCCGTGACCACCAGCGACGCCGCGGCCGCCAGCCAGGCGAGCACGGCCAGGCGCATGTCGCGCTGGCCCATGCCCAACAGCGTCGCGCCCAAGGCCACCACCGCGGCCAGGTTCACCTGCAGCCACCGCTCGATCTTTTCACGGCCGCCAGACATGGATATCGGATCCGTTGAATTCAGCAAGTTTGAGACTTTAGCCGGCCTGGCAGGGATCGAAATAGTCAAATAATTGCTCGGTGTCCGCACGGACGTGAATCAGCCGTCGAAAGCTCGGCGATCCCGCGCCATTCGCCTTTGGCGAGGCAGAATTCAAGACTTCCTTGGGGTATTCGCGAAGGCTGACCAGGATCCATTGGCAATGGGACGGAGCGCGGGCGGCCGCGCCGGCGAGCAGCTCCGACGGTCCGCGCGAGGTATGGGTGGTGGCCAAAGCCAGTTGTCGAAACGCCCCCCGCACGAACGCCGCCGAGGCGGGCCCGTCCAACAGGTCGATCTTCGATCCCATGGTCGCCAGCAACAGGCGGCTCCCCCCCCCTCGGCCCACTTCGGCGATTAACGTGGCGGCAAAGCTCACCGCCCATTCCACCTGCTGCCGAGCGTCGTCGTCGGCCAGCGGAGGCTGCCAGAGGTCCAATAGCAGGGCCAGATGCTGATGGCGGCCCAATTCGAACTGGCGGACCATGAGGTTGCCGCGCCGCGCGCTAGTCCGCCAGTGGATGTGACGCCGGCTGTCCCCCCCGCGCCAGTCCCGCAGGCCATAAAAGTCCCCCTCGGAGAGCGCCTGGCGACGCTGCGATTGCCGCGTGGTTTGGGCCGCCTCTTGAAAGAGTCTTTTCCATTGGGGGGTGAGCTTTCCCAGTCGCGGAGTGACGAGCAACTCTCGAGTTTGAGGCACGCGGAGGCTGGTGCGCGCCAAGCCGAGCGGGAAGCGGGTCGATGCTTGGAGCGGTCCCACGGTGTATTGTCCGCGCCGCTCGAACCGGATTCGGTAGCTGGCGCGGCCGGGCTGCCCGGCCGCCAGCACCGGAAACAGCACCGTCGGCCGCAGCGGCGCGGCTGAATCGCCGGAGATGGCCGTCAGACGATCCTCGACCTGGATGGCACACAACCGCCGCTTGCCGGAAAGCGAGATTTGCACCACCACCGTTTCGCCGGCGGATACCACGTCCGGCGCAGCGCGAGCGATCTGCACCTCCCGCAGCATGCGCCGGCCGATCCGCCAGTTGAACCACAGCGGTCCGATCATCATTCCGGCCAGAATGAGCATCAAATTGATTTCCCGCAGCAAGGCGCCGGTCAGGACGAACGCCAAGACAAACAGGAAATAGGCTCCCTCGCGGGTGATCGAAGTGCGCATGCCGCTGTGAGTTCCGGCGGGAAGAGTGGTCGCTAAGCGCCTTGGGTAATCATACCTGGGGCGCGCGAGACTACAATCAGCGACCCGAAAGAACCAGAGAGCGGCGTGCCGATCGCGAACGTCCAGGCAGGCGTCCCGCTCGCGTTTACAGGCCCCAGGTGGCGACCCGCTGGACGACAAACACCAGCACCATGAAGCCAGCGATCCAAGCGGCGGTGCGCGCGGCGTGGACCAAGATCGGCTGCATCGCCTCATGCCGCGTTGCCGCATACACCAGGCTGACCGACACCACCAGCGGGACGGAGTACCAGATCTGGGCGATCGCGGCGAACAAGAAGAAAGCAGCCATAGGGTCGTTTCGAGAGGGAGCAAAAACGCGAGACAACGAATGATCGAACTTCCGCCAACTGCCACGGCGAGGTTACCGCCGACGGGAGGTTACTTCGGCGCCGGATGCGGTTTGTTGAAGAACAGCACCGGGCCGCCCCAAGCGTCGTAGATGGCCAGGATGTTGAGCAACCCAGCAATCATGGTGAAAACCGTTCCCAGTTCATACAAGGCACCGTAATGATTATGCCAAACGCTGAGCTCGTTCCAATCGGGATCGCGTCCGTCCGACGATGGTCCCACCGCCGGCCGGCCCTGAAACACGACCGCACCGTCGCCCCGCTCCCGAAAACTGTCGGCAGGCAACATTAACCCGCCAGGTAACACCTCTTTGCCGTCGACTTTGCCGCTCACGAGCCTGCCGCTCCAGTCCTTGGTGGTGAGTTGGCCCTTAATCAGGGGAGGCGCCATCCAGCCCGCCCACAACGGCGTTCGCGGCGGATTGGAGTTCATCCTCCAGGCTTGGACAAGCGCTGGCAATGCCGGCAGCCCTGCTCCGGCCTGGCAGAGGTAGGCCCAGCGGGAATCGTCCTGTTTCCAGGGACCGTCCGATCCGCGGAAGGAGGCATACACCACGCGGCTGGAGCCTAAAAAGATCCCGTAGAAAAAAGTTCCCAGGATACAGATGGCAAACAGACTCCCTTTGCCAAACCGCCGCTGGTAAAAATGCCCCGCTCCAGGAATCAACCAGGCCAAGAAACCGGCCAACCACCGATCCTTCAAGTCCAGATGGATTTCACCGGTCGGCGGCGCCGCGGAGCTGGAGGGGGCGGGTGAGAGCAGTTCGGTGGAATCAGACATAAGTCGAAGTGTCCGCAAAACCAAGGCAAGCAGAGCAATTGGTCCGCAACCGGGACCTTGAGGGTCGGAAACGCCGGGTTCTTGGCGATCCCAGGTTGACCGGCATTTTAGGTCGCTGGGCAACCATCGGCCAGTCCAACCGGATTTCCGCCGGACGGCAATTGGGTATTCGCCGACCAAGGCGACTTCTTGGGGCCGCTCTTGCCGCGGCTATTCCTGGGCGCAAAAAGAACCTGGCCCGGAGCATGCTGTTCGCACGTTCCGAGCCAGGCTGGTATCGCTGTGATTTTGCAGCGTGCTTATGCGGAAACTTAAGCGGCGGTCACCCGTGGGGTGCGGGATCCCTTAGGAAACGTCGATTTCGATGTCGTTGATCGACAGGTCGGAATCTCCGCTCCCGCCGTCCAACAAACGTCCCCAATCGTTCCCGGCCGAGTCGAATCCGCCGTTCTTCTCCGCTTCGCGCTGGCATTCGATGCAATACGTGGCATACGGAAGTGCGTTCAGCCGGGCCACCGGAATTCTCCCGGCGCAGCCTTCGCACACGCCGTACTTTCCGACCCGCATCCGCTCGAGGGCGTTTTCAATGCTGGCCAATTCGCGGCTTTCCACTTCCGCCAACTGGGAGCTGATTTCGTCCTGGGCCGAATCGAGCGCGGCATCGACCACATCGCCGGCGGTTTGGGAACGGAGCTCCTTGAGCAGGCTCAGATCTCCGGCGAGGGCGCTGCGCAATGCCGAGCGGCGCTTCAGCAAAATCTGCCGCATGTTAAACAACGCGTCTTTTCGTGCCATAAATTCTCCACCTCTGTCCGACCCCCGGCCCGGCCGAAAGGTTCCCCCCTTCTCCCGCGCGTCGTCGAACTCTGTTGTGCCTCTTCCCGAACCGTGAACCGCCGCCCGCCAGGACTCCTACATGGACAGTTTTCAGAGAAAATCTGTCCCTGCGGGTCCCACAGGTAGCAACGTAAATATAGTACGCAAGTAAAGCCCCAAGGGTCGCAAGAATCGTCCAAGTCCCCTGGTCCGTCCCCCGTTCCTGGTGAAAAACGGTGAAAAGACCGAGCTTTTCTCACTTGGCGCAAGGGTGATTCAACATTCGCGCCAGTCTGCCGAATTTCTTCCCGCACTGGACAAATCGAGAGGCCGGGGAGACATCCGCCTTGCAAGGCATTCTCCGCAAACCCCAATCCGATCGGCCGGAACAGGCGTCAAACTCGGTTGCGAGAAGATAATCGGCAGAATTTGCCCTTCAATGCAGCCGATCCTGCCGGTTGGGCCGTTTTTTTGGTCCGGGAACGCCCCTTGGGCGGTTGCCGTTGGCGGAATTTCCGCAGCGGCCGCACCGAACGGCTAACCGCAAGGTCCGCTGCCACGGTTGTAGCCGGTCTTTTGACCACCGGTCAGCAATAAGCTACATCCCCTTGGACCACTTAGGTTTGCAACCGAACCTGACGTTGATCCACCGGCGATAACGGCGCCCCAGACCGTGCTCTCGTGGAGGGTGCGGCCCCGGCGGTAAGTAGCCGGGTGGGTCAAGAACCCCAATTAACATGCGCACTATGTCTGAGCTCACGCCACCCGAATCCGCCACGCCGCACGTGGTTCACGAGTCCGGGGATCTTGCCATCCGCCTGCGCGGGACGGCGCACGACGGTCGGGTGCTCAAGCTGGCCCCCGTGAGAATCACGATCGGGACAGCCAGCCATTGCACGCTGCGGCTGCGCGATCCTGGACTAAGCCCCGTGCATTGCGTGATATACCGCGGCTTGGAAAGAACCATCGTGCGGCGGGTCTCGGCCGACACCCTGCTCAACGGCGGTCCCTTCCAGGAGTCGGACCTTGGTGTGGGAGACCTGCTCGCGATCGGCCCGCTGGAACTGGAGATTCTGGGCGGGCTGCGCCGACGCGACTCGATCGCGGAAGTGCTGGATTCCGCGGCTGCGATGCCGTCTCGTTCCGCGCCTTCCAAGGCACGTCCGGCCGAGGAAACGAAAGGCCGCAACGGGCATGAACTGCGAAGCCGCCTCGAACTGGCCAATCGGCAGGGACGGCGGCGCGCCAGGTTGTTGGCGGCCCGCCTCCGCGAATTGCGCGTGCAGTCGGAGCTGTCGGAGGCCTGCATGCGCCGAGCGGCGGATGAAATGCGGACAATGGCGGCCGACCGGCAAAGCTGGGAGGACGAGAATCGCGCCTTCGAGCACGAGCTGTCGCGCCGCGAGCTGGCGACGTTTGAGCGGCACACGGCCGTCGAGCAGCAACTGGCCTATCTGTCGCAGCTTCAAGCGGAGCAGGCCGCCCGAGCGTCAGAACTCGTGGCCGAGCGGCAGACGCTCGTAGCAGCGATCGAATCCGCGGCACGAGACCGGGCCGCGCGGGAGCGCGAAAACGCCGAGCGTCTGCAAGAGATCGAACGCAAGGAGGAGGTCCTGAAAACGCGCGAAGCCCGATTCCGCGACTTGGAAGTCCTGCAGGAAACGCTGGCCCGCGATCGGGCAGAGCTTTGCGAGCAGTGCGAACGGTTGGAGATGGAACGGGCGGACCTGATCGCGGACCAGGAACGGCTGCGCCTGGAACGAAAATCGCTCGACGAAGAGCGTCGCCGGATTCAAGCCGAGGAATCGCGCCTCGACCAATTGCGGGAAGAGCTGGGTCAAAAACGGGACGAAAACTTACAAGCGATTGAGCGCCGAGAGGAGGAGTTCCGGCGCCTGGTCGAACAACTTGCGAAGGAGCGAGACGCCTTTGCCCGCCGCCAGGCTGAAGACGCGGAACATATTCAAGCAAAGCAAGCGGAACTGGCCGCGCGCGCCGCGGACTTCGATCGACAGTCGGCCGACCTAACCGCAAGGCAGGCTGTCCTAAAGGAAGCAACCGACCGTGCGGAGCAGGACCGTGCGGCGCTCGCTCAAGCGCAGGCTGTGTTGACCGACCGGGACAGCCAACTTGCGGCTGCCGCCTCCGAGTTGAACGCACGTCAAATTGCTCACGCGAAGGAACTCGACCAGCTTGCCGACCGCGAAGCGGGATTGG
>JALHPA010000050.1:4789-9805 GCA_022842745.1 Pirellulales bacterium | reverse complement strand
GTTTGATTTCGATTCCCTGATTGTCGAAAATCACGCCGCCATCCGTCAGCACGCCGTCCACGTCCGACAGCAGCAATTCGATTGGCCCGCAGCGCTCGGCCACCGTCAGTTCGCTCATGCTCTCACTCCCTGGGGTAGAGAACGACGTTTGTTCTCTCGCGCGGCCACTTTCCCGCTAACTATGCGTCCTGCGGCGTCACCGCCTGAAACCGGTCAAAGAAACCGCCGCTCTTGGGTCTTGGCGCCGCGTTTCCTGGCGTCCCGGTGGTTCTTATTGCAGCCCGCTGGTCGGCGGCGGTTTCCTCGTCGTGCATCGCGGCCCCCACGGCGTGTTGTGGGAACATGCTGATTACGTCCGTGATGTCGAGCAGACCCAGCGGTCGGCCCTCGTCGTCGATCACCGGCAGTTCGCTGATTTTTCGCTCGGCCATCATTTCCACCGCATCGGTCATCATCGAGCCGGACGGCGCCGTCGCGGGGCGTTTGGTCATCACGGTGCGAATTGGTTCATCCAATGCGCCATCGCGCCGCGCTTCAAACAGCCGCGCCAGGTCGCTGTCGGTAAAGATCCCCCGCAGCTTGTGCTCGCCGTCCACCACCATGATCGCTCCGCTCCGCCGCACCGGGGACCGCGACTTGACCAGCACTTCGCGGACCGACTGCGAACAGGCAGCCACGCGGCAATCCGCCAACGGCCGCATGCATTCCTCCACCCGGGCCAACTGCCGGCCCAAGCTCCCGCCGGGATGGAAGCGGGCGAAATCCTCGCGCCCAAATGCCCGCATTCGGCTGGTCACGAGCGCCAGCGCATCTCCCACGGCTAACATCGCCGTGGTGCTGGTGCTCGGGGCCAGTCCCAGCGAGCAAGCTTCCTTGAGCGGCCCCAATTCGATCGTCACCAGCGCCGCTCGCCCCAGTGTGCTTTCGCGGCGGGAAGTTATCGCGATGATCGGCGCGCCCAATTCCGCCAGGCTTGGCAACAGTCGCACCACCTCCTCGGTCTCGCCGCTTTGGGACAACGCCAACACGACATCGTCCCGGTGGATACGTCCCAAATCGCCATGCACCGCTTCCGCCGGATGCAAATAGTGGCTGCGGGTCCCGGTTGAGGCAAACGTCGCCGCGAGTTTTCTCGCGATCAACCCGGCCTTCCCGATGCCGGTCACAATTGCGCTTCCCGCGCACCAATAGAGTTGGTCGACCGCATGGCAAAATTCGCTGTCCAGCCGCGACGACAGGCTTTCAATCGCTTGGGCTTCGATTCCCAGGATCTGTCGCGCGTACTGCAACTGTTCCAACGAACTGAGAGGCGGCGAGGGGGGTTCAAAGATCGTGCTCACAAGGGTCCTCCATGACCAGGGCCGCGAAAATATAAGACTCAGCGAAATATCGCCCAGCGCGCGGCGCAGGCAGCTAGCAGCGGTTCCGCTGTAGCGCGGCGGGATTCTAGCCAAGACCCGCCGATCACACAATCCAAGGCTTCCCTCGCCGAAACTCCCCGAAAAACTGGGGAAACGCCATCGATTTCCCCTCCCCAACCCCCCGAAACCGCCCGCTTGGCACTAGCCCGCCGGGGGCAGCGGCTGGTAGCTTCAAGTGCATGCACCCACATTCTTCCCCTGCTCCTGAACTACTGGCGCCCGCCGGAGACTGGGATGCTCTCCGCGCCGCGGTCGCCAACGGCGCCGATGCGGTCTATTTCGGACTGGCCGAGTTTAACGCTCGCCATCGGGCCACAAATTTTTCCGGCGACGAGTTGCCGCAGGTGATGGAGTTTCTGCATCGGCGGAACGTGCGCGGCTACCTGGCAATGAACACGCTGATATTCAGCGACGAGTTGCCTTCCGCGGCCGGAATGATCGAGACCGCGGCAGCCGCCGGCGTGGACGCCCTGATTGTGCAAGACCTTGGATTAGCGCGCTTGATCCGCCGCCTGGCCCCCGGATTGGCGATTCATGGGTCGACGCAGATGACCCTTACCGAGCGGCGCGGCATTGACTTCGTTCGCGAGGTCGGCGTCGAGCGCGTGATTCTGGCCCGCGAGCTGTCCCTCGATGAGATTCGCGCGATTACCGCCGCCACCGCCACTCCGGTGGAAGTGTTTGTGCATGGCGCCCTCTGCGTCGCGTACAGCGGCCAATGCCTGACCAGCGAGGCCCTTGGCGGGCGCAGCGCCAATCGCGGTCAGTGCGCCCAGGCCTGCCGACTGCCTTATGAACTTGTGGTCGATGGCGAAACGCGCGACTTCGGCGACCGGGCTTATTTGCTCAGCCCCACCGATCTGGCTGCGCACGATCTGCTCCTTCCGCTGTTACGGGCAGGCGTCTGTAGTATCAAGATCGAGGGGCGGCTGAAAAGCGCGCATTACGTCGCCGCCACGGTGAAGGCTTATCGCGCGGCGCTAGACGCGGCCGTGGCGGGAGAAGATTTCGATCTCGCGCGGCAGGAGCGGCTGGACCTCCAACAGAGCTTCTCGCGCGGATTCACCCGCGGCTTTCTGGACGGTGTCGATCACCAATCGCTCGTCCCTGCCCGCTTTCCCAAGAGCCGGGGCGTCCGCGTGGGAACGGTCGTGCAACTCACCGCCCGCAGCGTGATCGTGGAACTTGGCCGGGAGCATACGCCCGACTTCGTCCGGGCCGGAGACGGACTGGTATTTGACGAGGGCCGGCCCGACCAGGACGAGCAGGGGGGGCGCGTGTATGGCGTGCGTTCGCTTCGCTCCCATCCGCCAGCATCCAATAATCAGGCTGCCTCGAATCGGCCCGAGCGTCTCGAAATCACTTTCGCCGAAGGGGCGATCAATCTTGCGGCGCTGTCGCTGGGGTGTCTCGTCTGGAAGACCGATGACCCGCGGATGCGGCGCCGGTTGGAGAATTCCTTCGCCCGCGACCACGTTCCGCGGCGCATTCCTATCCAGATCACGCTGGAGGGCCACCTGGGCGGCCCGCTAGTCATTACTGCGAGCGATCCCCACGGACTGAACGCGCAAACCGAGTGGGCCGGTCCGTTGGAAGTAGCTCGCAAGCATCCGATTACGCCGGAATTGCTGTGGGAGCAGTTGGGCCGGCTGGGGGATACGCCGTTTGAACTGTGCGCGGTCGTCAATCGCCTTCCCGATGGTTGCATGCTCCCCAAGAGCGTGCTCAACGACCTCCGCCGCGAGTTGGCCGCCCAATTGGTATCCGCGCGCGATTCCCAGCACGATCGCGCCATCCATCGCCAGGCGCTCACCGACCTCCGCCAGCGGATCGCGCTGGAAACCAACGATCCTGCGGACCAGACCCCGCAATTGCACGTGCTGGTGCGTTCGCTGGCGCAGTTGGAGGCGGTGATCGAGCGGCGGCCTGCCGACGGCCTGCCTCGCCCCGCGTCGGTGATTTGCGATTTTGAAGACCTGCGGCGATATCGCGACGCCGTGGCCCGTGCCCGCGCTGGGGGACTTCCGGTGGGCCTGGCGACGCTGCGCATCAACAAGCCCCAGGAGGAAGGGGTATTGGCGCAGATTTCCCGCGCAGGGGCCGATTTTCTACTCGTTCGCAATCTGGCCGGGCTGACATACCTCCGCGAGCGCGTTGCCGCGACGCCGCTGGTCGGCGATTACTCGCTGAATGTCGCCAATGAACTGACCGCCGACCTGTTCCTCCAGTCCGGCTTATCGCGCCTGGTTCCCAGCTACGACCTGAGTTGGGAGCAGCTTTCGGCCTTGCTGGGCCGGGTCGATGTTCGCCGCTTGGAGTGCGTGATCCACCAGCATATGCCGATGTTTCACATGGAGCATTGCGTGTTTGCGGCGATGCTCTCCGACGGCAAGGACTGGCGGGATTGCGGGCGGCCGTGCGATCGGCACAAAGTCGAGCTTCGCGACCGCGCTGGGGCGGAGTTTCCGCTCCTGGCCGACACTGGTTGCCGCAACACGGTCTTCAATACGATTCCCCAATCCGCCGCGGAGTATGTACCGCGCATGCTCTCCGCCGGCGTCCGCCACTTCCGCGTCGAACTGCTACGGGAACCGGCCGATCAGATCCCCCCCCTCCTGGACCGCTATGCCCGGATCCTCGCGGGTCAGGAAACGGGGCGGTTGGTTTTCCGCCAGTTGCAAGTGCTTAACCAACTGGGCGTGACACGGGGGACTTTGCGATAGGCAATCCCTCAAAGTGTCGAATGTTGGCCGGGCGGGGGTATGAGAACGGTCCCGGCGCGAGAAAAGAAGTGGAGCGGAAGGGGATCGAACCCTCAACCTCAGCATTGCGAACGCTGCGCTCTCCCAATTGAGCTACCGCCCCGGTCCACGGGTGTCCTTCATAATCTAAACCAAATCGGGCGTTTGTCCAAGCAGCCGACGGGGAATGAAATGCGGCGCGGCGATTGCTTGCTTTTTCAAAGGCGGTCTCGCTAGAATCACTGGGGATGTGGGACGGGGTCGGCCGGTTCGCCGCCGCGGGAGTCTTGCGATGGAAATGCTAGGCTGGATCTTCTTGAGCCTGACACTGGTGGCCGCGCTGGCGGCTGGCGTGTTTGTGTTTTTCTGGAAGCCCTGGAATACCGCGCGCCAGGAGCGGCTGCTGGGCCGCGCTCGTCGCGAGTTTCACCTCCGCCGGGAGCAATTGGAAGCACGGTTCATGCAAAAGGCCGGTTCGGTCGGCAAACCGCGCGGCTTGCGGTGGGTGGATTGCGATTTTGACAACGACGTGACGTATGCGCGGGATCGTCGCACGGGGCAATTGTCGGCGTTTGTGGCCGTAACGATCGGCTTTGAGGCGATCGAAGGGGGCGGAATGGAGGATGTGGCCGCGGTGGGGAACTTGCGGGCGGCCACCGCGGTGTTCACTTATGACGGCGAACAGCGGTGGGTCACCGAGGGGCGCGCGATCTTCAATCTCAATCCATCCGAAGCGATTCAGTACTACCAGGCAAATCTGGAACTGGTCGCCCAGGAGGCAGCCGCGACCCGTTGACACGACCGGTTGACCTGACACGTTGAAATGACCCGTCTTCGACGGACGGGCCACGTGC
>JALHPA010000050.1:0-4779 GCA_022842745.1 Pirellulales bacterium | reverse complement strand
AGACAGCGAGCGAAATCTTGCGGCCTACCTCGGGCCGGTTTTGGAACCCACGCCACCTGATTTGTCCGCCGTGCGCCGGGCCATCCGAGCAAAAAGCTCCTCCAATACCCGTCTGGCTCGTTCGCCCGAGGAACGGGACCCTTTGAGCGCCAAATCGGCCTCCAGCAGCCACTCGTAGAGCTTGCCTGCGCGGAGGGGGCTTAGTTGAGCAAGCTGCTGTTCGGCCTTGCGGAGGAATTCGGGCCAGACTTTCGCGCCGGTGGTTTCGAGTGCTTCGCGGACGGAGATCCGCCTTCCCTCGGC
The DNA here is from genome assembly GCA_022842745.1 of Pirellulales bacterium. GTDB lineage: Bacteria > Planctomycetota > Planctomycetia > Pirellulales > JALHPA01 > JALHPA01. The sequence continues at coordinate 4,476 of JALHPA010000050.1, read as the reverse complement.
TTGGGCTTCGGAGAGGATTCGCTGGGCGGAGGCCAAGGTACGGAGTTTGGAAGCGGTCATCGCGAGCAGTCCGATTTCATTCTCTCCGCCAGCAATCAGCCGGTCCAATTCGGTGAGGGCGGTTTTCAGGTCGCCATCGGCGGCCGCGTCGATCATGCTCCAGGCGGTCTTTATCTGCCAGCCCGCCACATGGTCGTCGACCATTTGCGAAGTGATACGGGGGGCGGGCTGGGCCTTGCGTTTGACGGCGGTCTGAGGAGCGGGAGGGATGGCGTCACCGACGATCGTGGGCGCCGCGCCGTCGCCGAGCGCCGCCGACGCGGCAATGGCCGACAATTTGTTCAGCTCCTGATCGATGCGCCCGAGGTCGTCACCCATGATGCGTCCGATGGCTTCGGCCGCGTTAGCGTCCAGCGCCGCGCCGTAATGCTTTTCGGCCCGTTGTCTCATCCAGCGGGAGCGTTCGGCCTCTTTTGGACTGTCGCAGGCGATTTGCAAGCCGGTTTCGGCCAGTGCTTTGAAGAGCTTGGTGGTGGCGGGCCAGGTCCGGACTTCCAACAGGAGCACACCGGTCGGTTTCGGCGAGGCGACGTATCGTTCCAGCGCGGCGCGATGGTTCGACACGAAGGGGTCGGCATCATAAATCAGTACCACCCGGCGGCCCCCTCCAAACAGGGCGGAGGTCGCCAACTCGTCGAAAACCAGGCGAGGATCTTCGATCGTTTCGGCCGGCAGGCGCGTGAGTGAAAACTCCGCGTCCTCGTCGGGAAGCACGGCCTTTTGAATACGATCGATTGCCTCGCGACGCAGAAACGCTTCGGGGCCGAAGACGACGCAGACCGGCCGCGGCGCATGCCGTTCGGGAGCAGCCAGGTATTCGAGAGCAGAAATCGGTTTGGGCACCGCGAAAACCGCCGGAGGAATCGTGCTTGAGCAGGCGATTCCACTATACCGGGTTTTGCGGGCGATCGAAGCGCCGTGGAGGCTTGCGGTCGGCCGGAAACTTACCGCCGCCAGTCGTAGATTTGCGGCCCGCCACGCCGCGCTTGATCGTTCACTGGGCGGACCGCACGCAAACGGCCTTGCGGCGCGATCCGTTCAAGCAGGGTGGGATTGGCGGTCTCGTACTCGCCGACGTTGCCGGCTTCGTCGCGAATTTCGAGGCGGAAATAGAGCCGGTCGGGAGCATTCTCTGGGTATCGCCAGTCGAAACTTCCTTGACTTTCCAGGCGGGAAGCGATGGGGATCCAAGGGCCGCCGGGGGCAGCACCGTAGAACAAGGCGGCCGGTCGATCGGCCAGCGCCGAGTCGCTGGATTCCCAAGAAATGGTCAACGCACCGGCTCGTTCGGGGGTTGCAGGCTCGATCTTGACGATCCGCGCGACCGGTCTGGTCAAATCGACGCCGATCCAGACCTCCGGCGCTTCTCCCGGTTGGGGAGGGCGGCCGCCTAGCCCACTACCGCTTTGGACGGCGATTCGAAAGCCGAAGATTCCTTCGCCGGGCGCTGTGGCGCGCAGGGGGGAGCGATTATCGTTATCGACCCCGGCGCTCTCCCAGTTCTTTCCGCCGTCCCGAGTCTGGAACAATTCGACCTTGGCCACGCCCGAGGGTCCGATCGAATCGAGATCGTAATCCATTTCGAAGGTCCGGGAATTGACCATCCTTGGCCGATCCTCGGCTGGGGCGATCGAGGGGGCGATCGAATTGCCAGGAAGGCTCGAACCGGTGGGGCGGTCGGCGATCGGACGAGGCGTTTCGGTTTCAACCCGCCGCGCCTCGCCAGGGGGCCAATTGGCGACGTTGGGTGAGGGCGTCCGCGAACCAGCGGCAAATTCGGACCTGGCAGTTGGATGGTCTTGGGCGGAGTCGACGGTATCGCTGGCGCGTCCCAGCAGGGGACCGTCGATCCGTGGCGGCTCAACGGGGCGCGGGCCGCGCGGCGGCGGGGTCGGGTCTGGCTCGCGTCGCAAGTTTGAGATCCGTTCAGCAGCGCCAAGGGGGAGGTCGGTGCGCACATCGGCCGGCCAACGCCACGCCGAGCCGGGGGGGTTATTGGAGCGGTCCGGCGCCGGCGGAGCGCGTGTTGCCGGGGTTTCGGCAGGCCGCAATGAAGAACGGTCTTGGCTCTCGACCCGATTCGAGAAGGGCCAAGTTGGCTCGGCAGGTTTTTGCGCCGCAGCGGTTGAGGTGGCTGGTTTTGCCGCTAATCCTAAGTCGCCGCCGGTTGGGGCCCCTCCCAAATCCAACTTGGCGTGGGCCACCGTTTGATTACCGGCGGCGTCGCTCACCGTGGCCCGCAGCGTGACAAGGCCATTCCGTTCGGTCGGCCACCACGTCGCCGCGCCGGTGGCGGCGCTGCGGCCGGACGAGGCGGGCTGCGGATCGATGGCGATCGGACGCCAATCCAGATCGCCGTCTGCCTGCACTTCAAGCTTTAGGGACTCGGATTTGGGGTTGGGATCGACCACGTTCCATCGTGCGATCAGTTCTCCGGCGGAACCGCGCTGGGCTTTGAGATCGAGACGGGGGGGGACGGTGTCGACGGCGACTCGAAGTTCGGGTCCACCTTGTTTCTCGGACCGCATTCGGCCTTGGGAGTCGACTGTGCGAATGGCAAACCAGTAATCGCCGTCGTGGGGGGCGCGAAAGGTGAAACTCCCGCGGTAATTTCCGGTTTGCTTGCGGAGATCGATTTGTCCCGCGGGATTCCAGGAAGCGCCAGAATCGGCGGAATAAAACAACCGGACTTCCGCTGGCAGCCGGGCCGGATCGGTCGCGGCGGGAACGGTAAATGGAATGGAGAACACCGTTTGCCTGGTCACGATCGGGGACGGCAGCTCGTCGATGGGCGCAGCGGTCGCGGAGGCGGCGCACACTCCAACGGAGATTAGTGCCAACAATATGACCCGCATGGCGAACCTCAGGTCCGGTCCTTGGCTCGATGCTGCTTGTGGGCAGCCGACGCGCAGAAGCGCGCTGGATCCAAGTATCGGCTGGGGAACGTGCGCTGGTTGATTACGATCTGCCAGGGTAGTAGTTGGGGATGATTGGGCAAGATATGCTTGTCGGATTACATTCCCATGCAGCGTCCAGTTCCGCACTGCGGTAGTCCGCACCCGCCGGAAGGGCGGGGGGCCTCGCACACGGGCAGAGAGCTAGCTCCGGCGGTGTGGGCCACTGGAACGCTGAGTAGCTTGCTGACGCGAGTCGTTCCGCACGTGGGGCAGGCGGCTTGTTCATCGCGGCTGCGCACCAGCAGCTCGAAAGGCAGCTCGCAGCGCTCACAGTGGTACTCGTACAATGGCATGAACTGGCTCTCCGGCGAGATTGCGGTAGAAAAGGCGCTTACCAGCATTTTATCCCATGCCACCGTTGGTACTCAATCGTGCCCAGCTTCGTGAAGTGGATCGACTGGCCGTGGAACGGTACGGAATGAGTAGCCTGGTACTGATGGAGAATGCTGGGCGTGGAGCCGCCGACTGGCTATGCGAGATGGGCGTGGGAGGAGTGGTCGCTGTGTGTTGTGGTCCGGGGGCGAACGGGGGGGACGGTTTCGTCATTGCGCGACATCTGGAAGCCGCCGGTCATGCGGTGCAGGTGTTGTTATTCGCCGAACCGACCAGGATAGGCGGGGATGCCGCACATAATTTGGCGGTTTTGCAGAATTCGGCCATCGAGATTCTGGATTTTTCGGATGGGGGCGGATCGTTGGCGATGGAGGATGTCCTCCGCCGAGCCGAATGGGTCGTGGATGCATTGCTGGGGACTGGTTCGCGCGGGGATCCTCGACCGCCAATCGCCACAGCGATTGAGGCGATCCATGACGTCGGTAGTCGCGTTTTGGCGGTGGATCTGCCAAGCGGCATGGATTGCGACACGGGTCAGGTTGGGCTTCCCACGGTACGAGCCTCTTATACGGCGACATTTGTGGCCGGGAAGCCAGGTTTTCAGCACCCCGAGGCCGGGCGGCACACGGGCAAAGTGCGGGTTTTTCCGATTGGCGCTCCGGGTTGTTTGCTGCGGGAGGCGGCCGCTTGGACGGAGAGCGGCTGAGTTCGCCGTTGGCCGAAGGAACGATTCTGGCGCGGCAAGGCAAAGGACATGGAAATGGGGGGACTGCGGAGAATGGAACCGTCCGTCTTGCCACTATTTCTTTCCCATCCTTCCCTCCCCCGCAGGCGGATGGCTACAATATTTTCCGCTTGACGACGAATTGTTGTGGGCGGGTTAATTGAAACCGAGCGGGGTTTCCGCGGGTAAACATCTTTGAACTGGCCAGTGGTCGACTGCGGGGTGCCATTTTGAGCGACGACGTCCTCGGTTTGGTCGACCGTTGCTTGGTCGGTGAACAGGCGGCGATCGGCGAATTCGTCGAGCGTTTTCAGCCACGATTATTCGGGCTCTGTTATCGTCTCCTCTCGCATCGCCAAGATGCCGAGGATATGACTCAGGAGAGCCTGGTGCGGGCATTGC
>JALHPA010000049.1 GCA_022842745.1 Pirellulales bacterium | reverse complement strand
TGGTCTAAATTGGAAGGGGTGGTGGAGGTGGTCGGGCGTGAATCCGAAGGGGAGATGCGAGGCGGAGATTCAACCCGTGGCGTCTGTGCAGGAGGGGGTGGGATATTTCTGGGCGTTCTTGAGCATTTTGTCGCGGATGGTGGCCGAAAGGTCCAGCTCGAGGGCATTGGCGAGGGCCAGGGCGTAGCAGACCACGTCGGCCAGTTCCTCGCCGACGGCGGCGACGCGAGTGGACTCCGCACGGACCTCGGCGGGAGACTCGACCGGGGTCCATTGGAAGTGCTCCATCAGCTCGGCGGCCTCGATGGCGAGCGACATGGCGAGGTTTTTGGGACTATGGAACTGTTCCCAGGCGCGTTCGCCGACGAACCGCGCGACCAGGGCGCGGAGCTGCGCGACGGTGGTTTGCTCGTCGCTGGGAGGGGAGGGCGCAGCGGATGGGTCGGGGGTGGAAACGTCGGAGTTTGGCATACGGCTGGGAGCAGGCGGCGCTGAAAGGGCCGGTGGCGCGAGGTCGCGGATGGCAAGCATCGGGACGAAGCTTTTGATTCGCGATCAGGCGGCCTGTTCGACGAATCCCGGCAGCCATTTTTGCTGCACGGGGATATTCTGCTCAAGATAACGGGTGCGGTAACCTTCGGCGAGGTGCATCATCATTTCCAGCACCAGCAAGTCTCCGCGGGTCATGACGTGCCGCGCTCCGCGGCTTCCCAAGCCGCGGAGCAGTTCCTCCAGGACTTGCAAATGGAGCAGCATCGTTTGCCGGGGGCTGATGCCGGTCGCGGCGAGCAGATCGGAGAGCTGTTGCATTTCCGCCGACAGGTTTCCGTGGCCCATGATCACGTAGGCGCGGAGCAGCTCGCGATACAAAGCGATGAGATTGTCGGGTAGGGGGAGAAGGTCGAGGGCCGTGCAGCTCTCCGACGTTCGAGGGTGCAACGGCGGATCGGCGGCGGAAACGGAGGGGGGAGGGGCGCTGAGCGCTTCCAGACCGCGGATCAAGGCGCGCTGCTCGGAGAGCAAGCGGTCGGCCTCGAGATGTTCCTGCCGCAGGCGCTGCCGGTCGGCCATCAGCAGGCGACGGTTGTCGCGCTGGAGCCGCCGCCGCTCGATGGCACGGGCGGCGGTCCAAAGGAGCGTGCGGGTGGTGGTGTCGGGGATGCAGAGGTGGGCGTCGGCGCCGGCTTCGTAAGCGAGCGGGGTAAATTGGGAGTCGGCGGCGTCGGTGAGGATCAGGATCGGTTCCTCGTGCCCTCCGGTGCGCAGGCCTTCAACCGTCTCCAGGGCGTCGCACTGGGGGGGGGCATGAAGGAGAAGGACGAGATCGAAGGATTCGTCGCGCAAGCGCGCGACGGCCGGTGCGGCGCCGGTGATTTGTTCCAGGTCGAACTGGGTGGCGCTGTCGGCCGAGAGCGCTTGGCGCAGCCAATCGCCGGAAGCGGTGGGGACGGTGACGAACAGGGCGCGGATACGCGCCGGCAAGCATTCGCGCAGGCAACCGGTCCAGTTTGAATCCAACAGGGCAGACATGCGTCGAGGCCGAGGGATGTTCCGGCGCGGCGCGGGAACGAAAAACGCCGGAAAAGGGCGGGGCGTACTGTAGAAGAGGCGGAATTGGGGGTCAAGGCCGCGAGGTGGAGACAACGTTTGCGGGCAAGAGATGAATGCGGCCGGAAAATGGGCAAACCAGGAGGCTTGCGTCGCAAGGAATTTGGGTTCCGAGGGGCGGGAAACCGGTGATTTCAGTGCTCAATCGATGAGACTAAAAAAGATTTCGGCAGGGCTGTTGACTTCGCGGCGGTGGTTGATAAACTTCATTCCTTCCCTGGAGCGATTGGTGCTCGGCAACGGGCCAAATTGTCCAGGGCTTTTTATTCCCTACTCGGAAAGATCGAGTTCGAAGTGCCTGGTGAAGCGGACCTGACCGAAGGGTTGGGTAAGCGACGGGCGGACGGATTTTTCGAGGGGGATGCTTCCGCGGTCGATCGATTGCGGGAGTTTGGCGACCGGAAAGATTTAGTTATCCGAAGTCGCCCGCTATCCGAACTATTAAGGATCGGTTAGCGTAGTAAGGAGTTATGGGGCCGCGGGAGCTTTCCGCGGCAATCCCTTCGATCTTTGACAATTTGGTAGTTGATCTCTTTTTTTTCAGCCAGCATAAGACTGTGACTGGTGAAAAGAGATTGTCGGTTTGTCGGAGCGATCCGTCGGGCTGGTGGTCACTTTTCGACTGGTACAAACAACTAGATCAAACGATCTTGATTTTGGCTAACTACCCGGGGCGCGGCGCAAGCTGTGTTTCGGTAAGCAAACAAAATTGAAGGGTTTGATTCTGGCTCAGAATGAACGTTGGCGGCGTGGATTAGGCATGCAAGTCGCGCGAGAACCCGCAAGGGGGAAAGCGGCGAAAGGGACAGTAATGTGTAGATACCTACCCCTGGGTTCGGGATAGCCGCGGGAAACTGCGGGTAATACCGGATAACATCTCCGGATCAAAGGTGTGATTCCGCCCGGGGACGGGTCTGCATCCTATTAGCTAGTTGGCGAGGTAATGGCTCACCAAGGCAATGATGGGTAGCGGGTGTGAGAGCACGACCCGCGTCACTGGGACTGAGACACTGCCCAGACACCTACGGGTGGCTGCAGTCGAGGATCTTCGGCAATGGGCGCAAGCCTGACCGAGCGACGCCGCGTGCGGGATGAAGGCCTTCGGGTTGTAAACCGCTGTCAGTGGGGAGGAAGGCTCCGTGCAGAGCGGAGTTTGACCTATCCGCAGAGGAAGTGTGGGCTAAGCTCGTGCCAGCAGCCGCGGTAAGACGAGCCACACAAACGTTATTCGGAATTACTGGGCTTAAAGGGTGCGTAGGCGGTATGGCAAGTCGGGAGTGAAATACCCCAGCTCAACTGAGGAACTGCTCTCGATACTGCCGTGCTTGAGTGAGACAGAGGTAAGCGGAACTTAGGGTGGAGCGGTGAAATGCGTTGATATCCTAAGGAACACCGGTGGCGAAGGCGGCTTACTGGGTCTCAACTGACGCTGAGGCACGAAAGCTAGGGTAGCAAACGGGATTAGATACCCCGGTAGTCCTAGCCGTAAACGATGAGCACTTGATTGAAGGGTCCTCCATAGCCTTTCAGTCGTAGCGAAAGTGTTAAGTGCTCCGCCTGGGGAGTATGGTCGCAAGGCTGAAACTCAAAGAAATTGACGGGGGCTCACACAAGCGGTGGAGGATGTGGCTTAATTCGAGGCTACGCGAAGAACCTTATCCTAGTCTTGACATGCACGGATTAACTCCCTGAAAGGGGAGCCAGGCCTTCGGGTACAACGTGCACAGGTGCTGCATGGCTGTCGTCAGCTCGTGTCGTGAGATGTCGCGTTAAGTCGCTTAACGAGCGAAACCCTTGTCTCTAGTTGCCAGCGGGTCATGCCGGGGACTCTAGAGAGACTGCCGGTGTTAAACCGGAGGAAGGTGGGGATGACGTCAAGTCCTCATGGCCTTTATGATTAGGGCTGCACACGTCCTACAATGGCGCGTACAAAGGGAAGCCAAGTCGCGAGACCAAGCAAATCCCAAAAAACGCGCCCCAGTTCGGATTGCAGGCTGCAACCCGCCTGCATGAAGCCGGAATCGCTAGTAATCGCGGGTCAGCATACCGCGGTGAATGTGTTCCTGAGCCTTGTACACACCGCCCGTCAAGCCACGAAAGTGGGGGGCATCCGAAGTCGGTGAGCGAACCGCAAGGGCGCAGCCGCCGAAGATGAACTCCGTGATTGGGACTAAGTCGTAACAAGGTAACCGTAGGGGAACCTGCGGTTGGATCACCTCCTTTCTAAGGATTTTTCCAGCCAACAAATCGAATCGGTTTTCACGAGCCAGTTCGATCGGCTGACAAAAATTGTGGAGACAGTTCTTGTGCTGGGAAGAGATCGGTGGAGAAGAGAGGACCGCAAGGTCCGATCTGAATCGACAAACTACCAATATTGACAGGATAGACCCTGTTCGGCCTTGCCAGACCGAACAGGGTTTTTTTATGCGCCGAGGGGGGAGTAAAATAATGGGAGGGGTTGCTCGCTATCTTCGGGAGAACTTTCCGTGGCGTCCATCTCGGTCCAGTACAAACATCTCGCTCCCAATACTCAGTCTGCCTACAAACAGTTGTTCGTTAAAGGCACTCGGCTGCGGGCGCGGGTTCTTTACGGCTGCCACCTTTCCGAGGAGGAGCCGCGGACGGTGGAGGAAATCGCCGCCGATTACAAGTTGCCGATCGAGGCAGTCCAAGAAGCGATAACGTATTGCCAATCGAATCCGCCCGAATTGCTCGAAGACTATCGCCGCGAGGCTGCCTTGGTTGAAGCAGCACGGTCGAGCGGGCAAGACGGTACGAAGCATCTAGCGCCAGAAGAATTCGCAAGGGTTCGCCGTGAAGCCGGGGCGCCATGAACCTGTACCTGGACGATGACTCAGTGGACGGCCTCTGACAACGCGATGCTCTAGCTCAAAAACAAAAAATCTGGTGGCTGGCGGCAGGTTTTGCTAGGATCGGGCAGCGTCGTGTGCAGGCATTTGCCTGCGCGTGCCAGGGGCTTGTTTGCATCCAAGCTTGCAGGAGATCGACCGCATGCTGACGATTTTGGGAGAGGCGCGTCAGGGAGGATTTTGCGATCGGACGTCGCGGCGGGGGTTTTTGCGGATTGGGAGTTTGGCGTTGGCGGGCGTGTCGTGCGCGGACGTATTGCGGGCGGAGGCCGCGCAGAAGAAGAGCGGCAGCAAGTCCGTGATTATGATCTTTTTGCCGGGAGGGCCGCCGCACCAGGATATGTACGACCTGAAGCCGGGCGCGCCGGCCGAGGTGCGGGGGGAATTCCGGCCGATCCGGACCAAAGTGCCGGGGATTGAGATTTGCGAGCATTTGCCGCGGTTGGCCGGTCAAATGGACAAGCTGGCGGTGGTGCGGACGATCGTGGGCTGCACCGGGGACCACTATTCGTTTCAATGCATGACCGGGAGGGACCATCGGCGGCAGCCGCCGGGAGGATGGCCGGAATTTGGCTCGGTGGCAGCGCGGCTGCAAGGGTCCAGTTCCCCAGCGGTTCCGCCGTACGTGGGGCTTTCGCCACGGATGCAGCACCGGCCGTATAACTCAGGGTATCCGGGCTTTCTGGGGCCGGGGTATACGCCGTTCCAACCGAACGGGGATGGCAAGGAGGACCTGGTGCTGCAAGGGGTCTCGCTGGAGCGGCTGGGGGACCGGAGGGGGCTGGTGCAAGCGTTCGACCGATTCAATCGGGCGGCCGACCAGTCGGGGATGATGGATGGAATGGATACGTTTCAGCGGCAGGCGTTCGGCGTGTTGACTTCGAGCAAGCTGGCGGAAGCGCTCGATTTATCGCGGGAGCCGGCGGCGGTGCGGGAGCGATACGGCACGGGGACGGCGGTTCACCAAGGGGACGGAGCGCCGCGGCTGATGGAGCAGTTTCTGATGGCCCGACGGCTGGTCGAGGCGGGGGTGCGGTGCGTGACCTTGAGCTTCAGCTTCTGGGACTATCACGGGTCGAATTTCGACCTGTGCCGGCAGAATTTGCCGCCGCTGGACCAGGGGGTGAGCGCCTTGGTGGAGGATTTGCACGCGCGGGGATTGGATCAGGACGTGACCGTGATCGTATGGGGCGAATTCGGCCGCACGCCGAAGATCAACGCCCAGGCGGGGCGCGACCACTGGCCGAACGTGTCGTGCGCGCTGTTGGCGGGTGGGGGACTGCGAACGGGGCAGGTGATCGGCGCGACCGACCGGCAAGGAGGGGAGGCGGTCGAGCGGCCGGTGCGGTTCGAGGAGATTCACGCCACGCTGTACAACCGGTTGGGGATCGATCCGGGGACGGCGACGGTGAACGACCTGTCGGGCCGGCCGCAGTATATCAGCGACCACTATCCGGCGATTCGAGAGCTGGTGTGAGGGAGGAGTAAGCGCTCACGTTCCCGCCGACGAGATTGGCTTGCAAATCTTTAGTCCCCTCAACTCGGGAAGGCCGGCAAGCCGAAGCGGCCCGTTTCCGCGATCATCCAACGAATGGAGTGCGTCGCAGCCATAGATTACCGCAGTGGCGATAATGGTTGCATCAGGGGTCTTGATTTTTCGCTCGGGCTTCATTGCCAGTCCGGCTTCTCGTATTTCCCTTGCCTTCCGTGCAATGTTCAACGTCGTGTCCGCGTTTATGACGTTCGATCGATGGAGAAAAGCGCTCAGCTTCGCCTTCTGCGCGGCGGAAAGCTTGGAGTCCAGAATCTCGCTGGCGATCGTTACGGGCACCACCAGCACCGCTTGATTGGAGTCGATCTCGCGAACCACTGCCTCAATGTCCGCAAGCGGCGCCCCACGCTCCTCATTCAGCCAGGCGAGAAAAACCGTCGTGTCCCAGCAATAGACGGCTTTTGCTTTACTCATCCCGCAAGCGTCTCACATACTCGACGGCGGTCATGCCATTGGTGCATCCTGCGCCAGTCCCGCGAAGGTGCTCCAGCCGTGGTAGCTGGTCGTCCGGGGGATGTATTTCCAGCGATCGCACGATGACGGTCCGCGGAAAGGGACTGCCTGGAGCGTAGTTCATTCTGCCATATACGGTAACGGTGCGATGAATCGCTACGCGGACCTCGTCGAGCATTTCGATAGGAAATCGACAAGCGATGCGGTACCCCGGTATTGCCGGAAACAGGGTAAACTCGCTGCGGCCATGCAGATTGAGCTTCTCTATTCGACCCGTGACAAACCCTTCCGTCGGAACCGTGTCGTCTAGAATGCTGTCGGCGTGCGTCGTGAAGTCCTCCGTGAGACAGACTCCGTTAATGCAAACGCTGTTGCCGCGCCGCGAGAGAGGGCGGGCCAATCGCTTGAAAGCGCTCAAATCCTCGATGCCAAAGCGGCTGTCGACCTGCCCTCCTCGTTGGATTGTCTCCACCGTGCGGCTAAAGAGCCCGGCAACCTGATTCCGTTGATCCCGGCCGCGGGCACGGGGGGAACGGACGAGTTGGAGCGTTACCGTGGCGCTACCCACCGCGAGATTTGAGACTTTGTAAGCTACCTGGTCCCGTCGCCCGGTAACGACGACCTCGGTACGCTTGAGGCAGTCCAGAACGGTCGCGCAAAATGCCTGAAAATCGGCAAAATCAACGATCGGATCCGCTCCCTCAAGCGCAAACTCGATTTTAGGAGGTGGCTTAACCATACAAAACATCTTATCGGTAAATCGCCCATCTCACAAACATTCTCGCGGTCAGCGCCCGGTGCGATCGAGCAATATCGCTTTGACAGCGCGTTGAAAGAGTCGCCGAGCAAGTGACGCCGATTGACGGGGGAATTTTGGCTCACTAGAATCTCCTAACTTGTTGGCTCATAAACTATTTGCAGCGTTTTTTCGCGTATGGCGGCTGCCGAGGAAATGATTGAGCGGGTGACGCAGGCGGCGGCGGCCGCGGTGCGGCGGATCGCCGATGCGGCGAGCGCGGACGAGCTGGAGAAGCTGCGGATCGGCCTGTTAGGGAAGGCCGGAGAGATCACCGGGTTTCTCAAGAGCCTGGGGCAGGTTCCGGCGGAAAGCCGCCCGCGCGTGGGGCAGGCGGTGAACGCGGCCAAGGAACAGGTCCAGGGGGCGCTTGAGGAGCGGAAGGGGGCGCTGGCGTCGAGCGGGCAGTTGCGGGGGAAGCACTGGATCGACGTGACGAAGCCGGGCATTCGCCGGGGGGCGGGGCATCGGCATCCGCTGACGCGGACGCTGGAGGAGGTGAAGGCGATCTTACAGTCGATGGGGTTCCGGTACGACGACTATCCGGAAGTGGAGGACGAGTACCACAACTTCGACTCGTTGAACACGCCGGACTGGCACCCGTCGCGGGACATGCACGACTCGTTCTACACGAAGTCGGGGAACGTGCTACGGACGCATACCTCGGCGTTTCAATCGCGGGCGATGCGAGCGATCAAGGATCCGCCGATTCGGGCAATGACCGCGGGGAGGTGCTACCGCAACGACGACGTGGACGCGACGCATTTTCCGATGTTCCACCAGTTGGACGCGATCGCGATCGACCGGGGGATCCATTTCGGCGATTTGAAATGGACGCTGGAGCAGGTGCTGCGCGGCTTGCTTGGTCCCGATATTCGGCTGAGGTTTCGGCCGAGCTATTTTCCGTTCACGACGCCGAGCGCGGAGGTGGACGTGTATTACCGAGGAAAGTGGCTGGAGCTGCTTGGCAGCGGGATGATGCGGCCGGAGGTGCTGCGCCACGGGGGTTTGGACTCGGACCGGTGGCAGGGATTTGCGTTTGGGATGGGGATCGACCGGTTGGCCATGCGCCGCTACGGGATCACGGACATCCGGCTGCTGTACGAGAACGACGTGGCGTTTCTGGCTCAATTCTAGTGGACTAGCGGCGGCCGCGGGGTGGGGGCGAACGGCCGGCCGATCGCCGCGCGCGGCAGGCGCGCGGAAGTGCGATCCTTTGAGAGCAAGGGAATTTGTCGTATGGCGATGAGAGTGAACACGGCGTGGCTTTTGGAATATCTGACTCCGCGCTGTACGCACGAAGAGTTGCTGGAGGCTTTGCCGCGGATCGGGCTGGAGATCGAGTCGGCGCACGCGCTGGCGGAGGAGCTGGCCGCGGTGAAGGTCGGCTTTGTGCGGAAGAAGCAGGCACTGGCCGAAGGGATGTCGGTGTGCGAGGTGGAGATCGCCAAGAATCGGCGGATTCCGGTGGTCTGCGCGGCGGAACATCCGGTGGAGGTGGGTTGGGGTGTGCCGGTCGCGCCGGCGGGAGTGCGGCTGCCGACGGAGAAGACGATCGCCGAGGGGAATTTCCACGGCGCGGCCTCGCAGGGAATGATCTGCCTGGACGGAGAGATGGGTCTCATCGCGCGGGGGACGGGAATGCAGCACTTCGAGGACGAGGCGCTGTTGGGGGCGCCGTTCTCCGAAGCAGCGCAGGTGACGGGGCACCTGGTGGAGTTGAACGTGCTGCCGAACCGGCCTGATTTTTTGGGGCTGTTGGGGATCGCGCGGGAGGGGGCGGCGCTATTGGGATTGGAGGTGCGCTATCCCGATGCGGCGGCGTTGTCGCGGGGAGGGGGAGCGCCGGTGGCGGCCGAGATCGAGACGCCGGAGTGGTGCGCGCGGTACATGGTGCAGGCGATGCGCGGGGTGCGGGTGGGAAAATCGCCGCCGTGGCTGTCTTCGGTGTTGCTGACGGCGGGAATGCGGCCGATCAACAACGTGGTGGACATCACCAATTTCATACTCTACGAGTGGGGGCAGCCGCTGCACGCCTTCGACGCCGACCGGCTACGCGGAAAGCGGATCGTGGTGCGAAAAATGCGCCCGGGGGAGAGCCTGGAACTGTTGACCGGCAAGGCGCTGGACGCCGGAGACGGCGCGCGGATGGTGATCGCCGACGCCGAGCGGCCGGTGGCACTAGCGGGGATCATGGGGGGCCGCAGCACGCAAACCAGCGACGGGACGACGAATCTATTGATCGAGGCGGCCCATTTCGACCGCGTGCAGATCCGGCAGACGGTGCGGAACGTGGACCTGGGAATGGAAAAGCGGGGGACGGAATCGTCGTACCGGTTCGAACGGGGGACCGATCCGAACCGGATGCTGGAAGGGGCGATGGATCGGGCGTGCGCGCTGATCGGCGAGCTGGCCGGGGGGAAGGTTGAGGGGGGGCTGGTGGACGTGTATCCCCGGAAGCGCGAACGGCGGACCGTGCGACTGTCCACGGAGCGGACGAGCCGGTACTTGGGAATGCCGGTGACGGCGGAGACGATTCGCAAGTGCCTGACGCGGCTGGGGATGGAGTGTTCGGCGGGGGGGGAGGAGATCGAGGTGCGGGTTCC
>JALHPA010000048.1 GCA_022842745.1 Pirellulales bacterium | reverse complement strand
GGGAATGAGTTGAAGGAGGCGGCGTACTTGGGTTGAATGGTTTTGCTTTGACACCCATTTGCCCCCAGGAGTACGCCACCATGGCTGAGCGTAGCAATTCGACGGCGTTGAATCCAGGCACTTCCTCGAAGGACGTGTTGAGCGACGTTTTGCGGCATGGAGCGCAGCAGATGCTTTCCCACGCGATTGAAGCCGAGGTCGCTGAATGGATCGAGGCTCACTTGACCGTGACCGATGGGGCGGGCCGCCGCCAGGTCGTCCGCAATGGCTATTTACCCCAGAGGACCCTCGTCACGGGCATCGGTCCCATTGAGGTCGAGCAGCCGCGCGTGCTGGATCGGCGACCCAAGGAGGCCTCCGAACCCTTTTCCTCGAAGATTCTGCCGCCCTACCTACGAAAGACCAAGAGCATCGACGAGCTGATCCCGTGGCTGTACCTCAAAGGGGTGAGCACCGGCGACTTCAGCGACGCTTTGGCAGCGCTGGTTGGACCGCATGCGGCTGGCCTGTCCGCCTCCACGGTGACGCGGCTCAAGCAGTCCTGGGAGGGGGAATTTCAGGACTGGAACCAACGTTCCCTGGAGGGAAAGCAGTACGTCTACGTGTGGGCCGATGGCGTGCATTTCAACATCCGCCTGGAGGAAGACCGGCAGTGCATTCTGGTGCTCATGGGCGCTACGGCCGACGGCAAGAAGGAACTGATCGCTGTTCAAGACGGCTACCGCGAGAGCGAGCAATCCTGGAAACAATTGCTCCTCGATGTGAAAGCTCGCGGACTGGCGATGGATCCCAAGCTGGCCACTGGCGACGGCGCCTTGGGCTTTTGGAAGGCCTTGCCGCAGGTATACCCCACCACGCGAGAACAACGCTGCTGGGTGCATAAGACCGCCAACGTCCTTGACAAACTGCCGAAACGATTGCAACCGCAGGCCAAGGACTCGATTCATCAGATCTGGATGGCCGAGAAGCGGCAAGACGCACAACAGGCCTTCGATCAATTCGTGAAAACCTACGAGGCCAAGTACCCCAAAGCCACGGAATGCTTGCTCAAGGACCGGACCGAACTGCTGGCCTTTTACGACTTCCCGGCGGAGCACTGGATGCATCTGAGAACGACCAATCCCATCGAAAGCACGTTTGCCACGGTGCGACTGCGACATCGACGCACCAAGGGCAACGGTTCGCGGATCGCCTGCTTAACGATGGTCTTCAAGCTGATGCAGTCGGCCCAAAAGAAATGGCGACTGCTCAACGGCGCCAATCGCCTCCCCGAGGTACTGGCCGGAACTCAATTCACCGACGGAATCCCAACCAAGAAAGCCGCCGCCTGACCAAAACCGTCCACAAGATTTGACAATAACTCCGTGCCGCGCTCGCGCTGTGGCGTGGCATCCCCATGAGGCGTCTGTTGATTGCGTTGGCGTCGGATCGGGAATCGCAGTCGGTAGAGCCCGATTCGTGAAACCCCAACCGCCCAACAAGCGCGTTCAGCGGACTCGCTGGTCGCCTTTGGCTCTTTGCTCGCCGCTACAGGTAATACATGGTTCAAGTCGAAACCAAGTTCTGCAAGTCTGGGCCCGTGACACGAAAGGAGAAGCTGATGCGAAAGATATCGATCTTACTTGTCGCGTTGTCTCTTGTTGCAGCCGGCAAGGCCCTAGCACAAGTCGATACGCAAGCGCCGAGAACCGCGCGAGAATATTACGAACGTGGCCTTCAACGCGAACGCGCCAAGCAGTTTGTAGACGCCTTCGCTGATTACAGAATGGCCGCCGACTTGGACCCCGACTTCTTTGACGCCCACTTCGCACTTGGCTCGTTGTACGCCGAAATGAAAGACTATCGCGCGGCGATTGAAAGTTTAACGGACGGTCTGATAGCACGTCCGATGGACTACTCCGCATTGTTCAATTCCGGTTTGTACTACGAATACCTTGGCGAATACGACAATGCGATCGCACACTATACCCAGGCTTCGGCGGCGGAGGCTGACTTTTCGCATTACGGAGGTTCCGCAAAAGTGGCCCGCGCGGATGCTTATCACTACCGCGGGCGCCTGTACCAATGGCACAAAAAGGACCACGCCAAAGCGGTTGCCGATTTCACGTCGGCACTGCGATTGGATCCCGAAATTCAAATGGTTCGATATCGCCGGGCGGTGGCCTATCACGATCTCAAGGACTATGCGAAGGCACATGCTGACTTTGCCGCTGCCCTTAAATTGGATCCCGACTATCCTAATCTTTTGAATGCCTTCGCATGGCAGCTTGCAACGTGCCCAGATGCCAAATACCGCGACGGTCCATTGGCTTTGCAATTGGCAGAGAAGACCAAAGACCTGGAGACATTGGCCGCGGCCTTTGCTGAAACCGGCGCATTCGATGAGGCTGTTGCCTCACAGAAACGCGCGGTTGAGCTATTCGATCGCGATCCAGAGCCAAAAGACAAGAAGGCTGCACAGCGCCGAACTGAGCGAAGAGAGCAGATGCAGATTCGGTTAGCCGCCTACGAAGCCAAACGGCCGTACCGAGACGATTAGTTGTTTGCAGAACAAAGCGTTAACGCCCAGCCGCCGATCGTGCATGTCCTGAAACCAAAGTCCGTTGCCGCGGCCCGTCTGACGGGGTCGTATGCCCCTCAAGGAAGCGCTCGTACCATGTCGACCAAGGACGATGGCTGGACAACCATTGAACCGCCGCAGCCAATCCCGCCGGTTCTGAATTCCTAGTTTCTTTGCGACGGCCCGTTGCCGCTGTTGTTAGGCCTCGCGACGGGGCGGGAAGTATTCAAAAGCATTCCAATGACACACCCAATCACCATTACCGCCGCAATCATCGTACTGCTCCTGTTGACCGGCGTCCGCATTGCGCAAGAGTATCAACGCGGCGTTGTGTTTCACCTGGGTCGCTACGGCGGACTCCGGGGGCCAGGCTTGTACTGGATTCTTCCCCTGGGAATTGAGCGTTCTGTGACCATCGACACGCGCACGCGTACCGTCTCGGCCGAACAGCAGGAAACCATCACCCGCGACAGCGTCACGGTAAAAGTCAACGCCGTGCTCTGGTATCACGTAACCGACCCTGCGAAGTATGTCATCGCGGTGGCCGATGCATCTGCGGCCGTCTACCAACTCGCCCTGACAAGTTTACGCAACATCATCGGCCAACATGACCTCGACGAAGTCTTACAGGAACGAAACAAAATCAATGGACTCTTGCGAGACAATGTCGCCGCAGCGACGATTCAGTGGGGGATCGAAGTCGAACGGTGCGAAATGAAGGATGTCGAACTACCGGAGGCGATGCAGGAAGTCATGGCCATGCAAGCGCAGGCAATCCGAGAGAAGCGGGCACGCATCATCAAGGCTGAGGCGGAACTCGAAGCCTCAAGCAAACTCGGGGAAGCCGCCCGGCAGATGGCGAACAATCCGGTCGCGGTGGAACTGCGGCGGATGCAAATGGTCACGGAGGTCGGAGCGGAGAACAACAGCACCACCGTCCTGCTGATTCCGTCCGATTTCGTCACCCTAGCCAAAAGCCTCACGCAGTACTTGAACGAGCACAACCCAGGCATACAGGCGTCCGCCAAGGACTAATTCCCCGGAAGCGTAAACGCCAAACAAACCAGTGAACCATCCCCGCCGACCAAGCGAGATTTCAGTCCGTAAGTGCTGAACGGCGGCCCCGTTGCCGCTGAGGTTCGGCGGCGTGGGAATAGACACGAAAGCGCCAAACCTTCGCGGCACGACGCCGAGATCCGTCCGGCACGGTGCCAGGCATCCACCGCTAGGTCCCGTCACCCCACGTTCGAGTTCACGCTGAACCAAGACAAACCAGCGCAGTGGAGCGGAAAATTCTCCGCAGAATCCCGATAACGGAGAGGCACCTGAGGCCGTGGTAGGTGTTGCATAAGTGAAGAACTCGTCCGAATTCGCTGAATTCGGCCCCTCACCGCAAAGGAACCGGACCATGATCCTGAAAACCGTGATTTTGCTGGCGGCACTCGCCGGCGTTTCCCTTCCGGCGTCGGCTGAGGAGGTCAGCGGTACTTGGACGGCTGAGTTTGACACGCAACGTGGCTTGCAAAAATACACGTTCGTGCTCAAAAGCGATGGCAACGCCCTGACCGGCAAGGCCACCGCCGAGTTGGATGGCCAGAAGCGCGAAATTGACCTGAAAGAAGGACAGATCGAGGGGGACACGGTCTCTTTCTTGGAGATTCTGAAACTTCAAGACCGCGAGATCCGGATCGCCTACACCGGCAAGGTTTCGGCCGACGGAATCAAGTTCACGCGGAAGGTCGGCGATTTTGGCTCCAGCGAAGCGGTGGCGAAGCGCGAGGACAAAAAAGCGGAAGCTCCAGATGCAGGCTCGAAAGCCAAGGCCGAGAAGGGGGCATCCGGCGGCAGCGGCCCGCGTGCCGAAGGCCGACCCGGCCCACGGGGCGGTTTCGGCGGTCCGATTGTGCTGAATCCTGACGACAAGCCAGCCTTCCCGAATCCGCCCGAGGGGTTCGACAAGCCGCGCGATGGGGTCGCCAAGGGCCAATTGGAGCGGGTTGACTACGATTCCAAAACCGTGGGAGTGAAACGCTGGATGCAGGTTTATACCCCACCGGGCTATTCCGCCGACAAGAAGTATCCCCAGCTCTATGTGCTGCACGGCATAGGGGGCAACGAGAGGGAAGAATGGACGCGCGGGGGGGCGGCGCATGTCGTGCTGGATAATCTGCTGGCAGACAAAAAGATTGAGCCGATGGTGGTCGTGTTTCCCAATGGCAATGCGACGGCAAACCCCGACGCCGGAGGCATTGGCCCCGGGCGCGGCGGACGGGGAAGCGGCTTCGGCGGATGGGGGAAGCCGTTCGAGAACGAATTGCTCAAAGACATTATTCCCTATATCGAGTCGCATTACTCCGTCGCTGCGGACCGCGAGCACCGCGCGGTGATGGGGCTTTCGATGGGGGGCGGCCAAGCGCTAAACATTGGACTCGCCAACCTGGACGTCTTCGCTTGGGTTGGCGGTCTCTCGTCGGCGCCGAATACCAGTCCGCCGGAGCAGCTAGTGCCGGACTCCGGGAAGGCGAAGGAGCAATTGAAACTGCTCTACGTCTCGTGCGGCAACAAGGACGGCCTGATCCGCATCAGCCAAGGGGTACATGCCTATCTCAAGGAAAAAGACATTCCACACATCTGGCATGTCGATGACCACGCACACGATTTTCAGCACTGGAAGAAGGGACTTTTTAACTTCTCGCAACGGATCTTCAAGCCGGCGTCCCAATAGGGCGCCGGCGTTGATCTGCGAGCCGTTTGAGCTGTCGGCGAATTGAAATGGTCGACCCAATCGTTGAAGAAAATTGAAGCACGCGAGATTGCCTTGCGATCGCCTCAGGTTGTGGCATTCACGGCAATGCGGCGGCCGCTCGGATTCGCCAGCATATGTCGGGAACTCGAACGGTTTCTTGCCCTCGCAGGCTGCCGGACACGATCCGAAACAATCCGATCCACTCCAGCGGCGGATCGTCCGCTTCTGCTCCAGGCGGCCTTGGATGACGGCCTGCCCCTCGGGTGCTGGTGCGCCCCTGGCCCTTGTCACGCCGAAGTGTTGCTGGATCTGGTCGACGAGCTGTGAGACGGGATGGCTAGGAAGTGCAGGTGCTGTGGAGTGAATGATTCAAGGCTTGAAGAAGTTCGGGAAAAGAACGGCGAGGTCTTAGGCCGCGCTAAACAATAAGTTACCGATTTGCTACTCTGAACCATTGGAAAACAGGCCAGTTTTGCAGGTATACACGGTAGTTTATTACTGAGCGCGCCCTTACTTCAACGAATCCCTTCCAAAGAAATCCCCGTGTAGTTTCTCAAAATTTCCCCAATCGGATTTTCCCGCCCCAAGGCTCCTTCTGGACGCGACCGTGCTGTCCAGATAGCGATCCACACTGTCGTGTCTGAAAATAAAACGGGGTGGACGAAGTCGCAAGAAGGCGTCAAAGCGGCCTCGCGCTGTACTATCGGGATCCAAGGTGAGGGCGTCGATGCAAACAAACTGTTTGGATCGCTCGTCGGCAAATACGGCCTTCAGAAAGCAACGGAAATACTCGTCTCCTGCTGGAAGCGAGTAACCAAGGAAACGAATTGCATTAGCCTTCACCAGCGCATCGTAGGCCTGACTCCAGGTCCCTTGCACCGACTTTTCCGACGTCGGTGGTACGATCGACTTTGTATCGCCCACACAACCGTGCAGCTTGATCAATGCGCAGCATCCTTGAGAACTATTCGACCCAGGTGGTTCAGGGGTAATGAGGTGTCCAAGCCTACCCTCGAGACTTGTGGTCGCAAGCTCAAAAAGGCGGTCGTAGTTAAAGGTGATAACGGTATAGTTCTCCTCACGCTGCGGACCGACCTGCAGGGTCCAAGCGAATTCGTCGGAGCCTTCGTAAACCATCAGTCCATGCAGATGGGCAACAAATGCCAGAAGCCACCCGGACCGTGATGGATTGAATACATCTCGAGTCCTGCATTGCTCCCTAGTGCTCTCAGGAGCCCGAGTACGTTTTTCAATCACAATTCTGATGAATTCGCGCAGCAAGGCGCCAGTGTCATTTTGACCGTTCGGCTGAAAACGAAGTTGCATTTCAGCGATCGACAGAAGCTCCTCGACGTTGCGTAAGTCAGTGTTGACGTATTCGTGCGCAGTACTGAGACCCCTTTTGAGCTTGAACACTTTTTCCATGACATCACGTTCATTGCCCGGCTCCAGGTTCCAATAGATTTCATCTGCAACGTCCATGAAGTTAGCAACGACGGGCAATCGATGGGGGGCTGAGAATCCAGCGCCGAGGATGTAGACGATGTTCTTTTGGGCCATCGAGTCGGGGCCTTTGGGGTTCCCGCTGAAATAGCCGCGATTATAGCCCCTCCACGTGCCAAAGTTTGGTGCGCCCTGAAGATTCTTTCGGGCGTTTTCGCCCTACGATCGGGCCGTAGGACGACTCTTCGCCCGGTGCCCGGTGCCACTGCTGGCTTTGTCCAGCAGTGAAATTAGCCTCACGACTCGATTCAGGCTACCCAAAGAACTTCACCGGGAGCCGCTTAAGCTTCGGTAGAGCCTTCTCTAGCCGGGACGTCGAATCGGCATAAAGCGGGTGCCCGCTGCTTGATTTTGAACCACCGCCTCTGTCATCCTGTACACTGCCTGAAATCTAATCCCATTGCAAAAACCGCTGGAAAAAGCGGCCCGCTCCCCTGCGCGCTGCCATGCCCACCCAAAATCCCTCCCCCGTCACTTCTTGCTAACATCATAACAATACATCGTATCCTGATCGCGCACGTACAGCTTTCCGTTGGCGATGACCGGGTGCGACCAGGCCGGCAAGTTCGTACGGTCGGGCTGCTCGAAGCGCCCCCGCTCGACGTACTCGGTCCGGCTCGGCTCGATCAAGAGCACCGTCCCGTCCTCGGTCCGGTAGTACAGCCGGCCATCGGCAAAAGCGATCGAACCCTTGGGCGCCTTTCGCTCGCTCCGCTGGTCCCACAGCACTTCCCCGGTCTTGACGTCCAGGCAGATCAATGCCCCCCCCTCGTTGCCGCCGTTGGCGCCGTACACGCAGCCGTCCCACACGATCACTCCCCCGTGGTGGTTTTGCAATCGCTTTTGAAACCAGACCTCTTCGGCTTTAACGCCGCTCCCCTCCTTGACCAGCCTGGCCAATCCGCCTCCCGCTCCGTACGCCGACGATGCCAAGACGTGCCCGTCCATATACAGCGGCGTGGTGCAGGTGATGCCAAAGCCGTTGGCTGGTTTGTCGTATTTCCAAAGCACGGCCCCGTCCGCCGCCGCCACGCCCAGCAACGTCTTGGCGGTAAGCTGTACGTACTGCCGCTGTCCCTCGAAGTCGATCGCGATCGGCGACGAATAAGCCGCCGTCGACCCCGGCCCGCGGTTAAAGCCCCCGCGCCGCCCCTTGGGCGCCTCTTCCTTGGCGCCGGCCGCGGCTGCTGCCCGCTCCGGGGCCTTGCTCTTCCAGATCAAATCCCCCGTCAGTTTATTGAGCGCCACCATGGTCGCGTCTTCCGCCCCCGGAGTGCAGATCAGCTTGTCCCCGTCGATAAGCGGCGACTCGCGGTAGCTCCACGGCGGAACCCGCCCCCCAAAATCGCTCACCAGGTTCTTCTGCCACACGATCGAGCCATCCGCCACTTTCAGGCAGGCCAATTGCCCCCCCATCGTCAGCGCATAAAGGTGGTCTCCATCGACGGTCGGCGTGCAACCGGGTCCATCCTTGGACTGCGGCATCCGTTGCTCGTACAACGCCCCCAGCGGCGTGGCCCAAATCTGCTTGCCATCCGCCTCCGACAAGGCCCAAACCACGTCCTCGTCCGCAATTCCTCCCATGCCAAAAATCCGTCCCTTGGCGATCGCGGGAGCGCTGTCTCCGCCCCCCAGACCGGTGATTTTCCGGGCCAGCGGCGGCCCGTCGGTCGGCCACTCCTGGAGCAGCCCCTTTTCCTTCGACATCGCGTTCCGGTCCGGCCCCTGCCATTGGGGCCAGTCAATGGCCGAAGCCACCGACGACCAGCCGCACACCGCGGCCACCGACAACCACACCACAACTTTCTTCAAGCCAATGGGGGGCGACATTTCTAGTCCTCCGTAGCGTTCAATTCCAATTCAGAAGTTCAATTCATCAATAGGCTTCAAACCGGCCCTGACCAGGCGCAGACCCCCGCCCACAGCCTTGGCTTGCTTATTAAACCCCAGCGGACCGAGAAACTCTTGCCCCCTATCCCGAAAAAGCGCCCCGTGTCGTACGGCTTTCCCCCTGGCCCGACCAATGGTCAAGAAAGAGAAAATTCTCCTGTCTCGGTGGACCTTCAAAGCGGGCGGAGATGAGCGATTTGAACCCATCATGTCGTCCGCCCTCACACGATAAACAAACCTTCCGCGATGAGCGAACGACGAAGTTCCACCCGATGCGACCGATTGATGGCTACAAGCCTGTCGAAAAATGCCATCGTGGCATTTTTCAACCGAGCCAAGTTCGCAGCAAGCTGCTCACGGCTCGCAAAATCCCGGCCCAACAGCCGTGATTTTGAGATCACATCCCTGTGATCGCGCAGCCCGTTGAGTTTCTCAACGGGCTGCTAGCAGCACCTCAATGGTCGTTCGGCCAATCTCCGAGTGCCCTAGCAGAACCGGGCCATTGTAATGGAAGTGCTGCGACCAGACATCGCTGCGGGGATGAAACAGCCGTACCAATTGAAGCCCGATCGGGTCGATCCCAGCGATGTTAGGGCCCTTATAGTTGTTGCAAGAAAAACAACTCCAACTCAAATTCGATAGGTCGTCGGCGCCTCCGTGCTTACGGGCAATGATGTGATCGCATTGAAACGGGAGCAGGTCGTAGCCTTGAGGAAGACGGAAGTACTCGCAAAGTCCCGTAGCTCGATCCCGAACTAGCGCCACAGTCGCCTGGTCCAGCATGAGCTAGAGTCCAGCGTGATTGCGAGTGACAAGTCGAGCTTTGGACTGCAAAAGTGCCACTAAATGCCCCACCCGTTCATAGTTTTGAACTTCGGTCTGTTCGTCAGGGGTCAACAATCCGTCGCGAGCTTTGTTGGCCAACTCATTCATCCGGCTAACATCTTCCGGCGGAAATCGCAGCGATAACAATGCCTGGGCGGCCTCGGCCGACAAACTAGTCCCGTCGGTCCACACGACTCGGCTCAAAATTTCCGCTTCGGTGGTGGCGGTGGCGTTCATGGAAACAGTATATCTCCTGGAGTTCGGTATCGTCCAGCGTGTAAGACGCGGCCTCCGCTCCAGAAAACAAGCACGGGTCAGGGCACAGGTTCCATTCCAGACTGTCCCTCTCCCATCCACTTCCCCCCCCCCACGCCCG
>JALHPA010000047.1 GCA_022842745.1 Pirellulales bacterium | reverse complement strand
GCATGATCAGCCAGGTGGTGGAGAGCGCGGCCCAGTTCACCGAAGGCTCGCGGGTGATCGCCGAAAGCTCGCAGACGCTGGCCCAAGGCGCCCAGACCCAAAGCTCGGCGGTCGAGGAAATGAGCGCCTCGATCGAAGAGCTGACCCGTTCGATCGAAGCGGTGAAAGACAACGCCGCCGAGGCGAACAAAGTGGCCAAGGACACCAACGGCCTGGCCGAGGACGGCGGCTCGGCGGTGCAGAAATCGGTCGAGGCGATGGAGCTGATCAAGACCAGCTCCGAGCAGATCAGCGAGATCATCCAGGTGATCAGCGAAATCGCCAGCCAGACCAACCTGTTGGCCTTGAACGCCGCGATCGAGGCTGCACGGGCCGGAGAACACGGCTTGGGCTTTGCCGTCGTGGCGGACGAGGTGCGCAAACTGGCGGAGCGGTCGAGCGCCGCGGCCAAGGAAATCTCCTCGTTGATCAAGGAGTCGACCAAGCGCGTGGACGAAGGGGCGCAACTGAGCGCGACCACCGGCGCGGCCTTGACCAAGATAATCCAGGGAGTGCAGGCGACAGCCAACAAGATCGCGGAGATCGCCACGGCCACGGTGGAGCAGGCCCGCAGCGCCCAGGAAGTCGCCTCGGCGATCCAGAACATCGGCCAGGTCACCGAGCAGGTGGCCGCCGGCAGCGAGGAGATGGCCAGCAGCAGCGAAGAGCTGGGAGCGCAAGCGACCGGCCTGCGCGACCTGGTCGCACGGTTCAAGACGGAGAAATAAGGCCCAAGCCCAGCCTCCCGGTGCGCAAGGAAACGCCAACGACTTGCGCATCGGGGGGCGCCCGCTTATCCCTCCGGCCGCACGAAGTTCGCTCGACCTCCACTCTCTTAGCCTTGGATCGATTCGCTTTCCATGAAGAGCTCACCGAATCCTACGAAACCGTCTTCCGCTCCCCTCGCGACGGCCAGCGAGCAGATCGACGACGCGCAAATGGCGCGGTACGCCGAACTGATTTACAACAAGACCGGCATTCGCATTCCGCCGATCAAGAAGACGCTGTTGTCCAATCGGATTCGCAGGCGGCTGCGCGAGACGGGAATCGCGGATTTTGAGAAGTACTACGAACACCTGCGGGGACTGAAACCAGCGGACAAGGAATGGGACGCCTTCTTGCAGGAAATCACCACCCACGAGACCTATTTGTTCCGCGACGAAACCCAGTGGGATTGGTTCCGCGGCGAATACTTGCCGCAGATGGCCGCGCGCGCCGCTCCGCAGTCGCTGCGGATCTGGTCGGCGGCGTGCAGCACCGGGGACGAAGCCTACACGATCGCGACTTGCGTCGCCGCCGGACTCGCCAATTTCGAGCGCTGGAAAGTCACGATTCTGGGGACGGACATCGGAGTCGGGGCGGTGGAAGCGGCGCGGGCGCCGCTATTCGGCGAACGGGCGATGCGGCTGGTCCCCGAGAGCTTCCGCAAGAGCTACTTCGCGCGGATGCCGAATGCCAACGCCTGGCAACCGAAGCCGACGCTGAGCCGGATGACGCAATTCAAGCAACACAACCTGATGCAGCCGCTCGCGGAGCCGCCGTTCGATTTGGTGTTCGTGAAGAACGTGCTGATTTACTTCGACGCGGCGTCGAAGCGGACGGTCATGGGGCACGTGTTGAACGCGATTCGGCCCGGCGGCTACCTGGTCGCGGGGGCGGCGGAAGGAGTTTCGGACCTGGTCAAGGATTTGGAGCGAATCCAACCATGGTTGTACCGCAAACCAGGCGGCAAATAACGCCGCGCCCGGCGGACCCGCAATGACCACCAACCTCGAAGCGCACGACGAGCTATTCGACAGCTTGTTGACCGACTTTCTGGACGAGTCGGCGCAGTTGTTGGACCGGCTCAACGAACGGCTGCTGGAGTTGGACCACTGGGTGCGGTCGCTACCCGCAGGCAGCCAGACGCGGTGCGAAGAGGGATTGATCAACGAGATGTTCCGCGCGGCGCACAGCCTGAAGGGGCTGTCGGCGATGCTGGGGCTGGGAGATATCAATCATCTGACGCACAAGGTGGAGAATGTGTTCGACGCGGCGAGGCGCGGCGAATTGTGTTTTAGCTGCGAGATTGTCGAGATCATGTTCCAAGCGTCCGACCGGTTGGTTGCCATGGTGGGTCGACTCAGCCATCCCGAACAACCCCCGGTCTGTTGCGAGGTGGTTGTGACCGCCATTGAACACGTGCTGCAATCCGCTGGACTCGATCGCCAGCCCTCGTCGCAAAAAGACGCGGAGGCGGCTCTTGAGGCCCTGGCAAAGGGACTCACCGAGCCCGCCGCTTTGGCCCCCCCCATTCTCTTGACCGCGGCAATCGCGGCGGGTTCAAACGAGCGAACAGTCCCCCGCTCGGGCGATCTTGCCGCCGAGGAGGATCCGCTCGCGGGATTGGTCGACGAAAGGGAGATCGCGCCTAAGTACCTGTCGATCTTCATCGACGAGGCACTAATGTCGCTGGATGAATGGACTGACACCCTCTTGGCCCTGGAGAACGGCGGCGGGAGGGAGTCGGTCGAGGCGCTGCTGGTGATCTCTCACCGGATCAAGGGATCGGCGGCGTCAATCGGACTGCACCGGCCGGCCCGGCTGGCGCATCACCAGGAGGATTTGCTGCAATATCTGCGGGAAAGCCGGCAAAGCCTGCCCGAGGGGGCGGTGGACACGTTCTTGAAGTGTACCGACGCCTTGCGGGCATACGTGGAGGGCTTGCGGTCGGGCAGCGCGGAATCGGCGGAATTTGGGTCCCTGGTTCGCGAGTTGATCCAAGCCAAGAATCAAGCGGCCGGCCAATCCGCGCCCGGCGCCGGGGCTACCCCACAACCGACCAGCCCCAACCTTCCCCGCGAAAGGACGACGATCTGCGCCCTGGCCCAGGAATCGGCCCCTTTGCCGCCACCCTTGGGAATTGCACGTAACGGCGGCCAATCGCTGCATACAGCAAATCGCGTCGACGAGATCTTGCGGGCGAAATTGCGAGCGATGTTGGCGACCGAACCGTATTTTGTGGGGGGGCAAATCCAATTCGAGCCGAATCTCGCCCTTTCGGGCGTGAAGGCGACGCTGTTGCACGAAAAGTTGTGCCGCCTGGGGGAGGTCTTGTACTTCGAGCCGCCGCTGGCGTTGTGTGAATCGGGCGAAGACACCGCGGGAATCCGTTTCGCGTGCAGAAGCGAACGGCCGCTTGAAGAGTTTACGCGCCAGTTGGGGATCTCGGGAGTGGCGACGCTGGCCGTGGAACCGTTTTCCATTAGCGACCCCGCGGCGGCTGGCGCCGCGCCGGCGACCGAGCCGGCCGCACGGCCGCCTGATCCGGATCGCCGTCCCGTGCCCGCCGCGCGAGAGACAGCCGAAACTGGTTCCCCGCGGGAAAGCGCTCAACTCGCGGCGGTCGCGTGTAGAACATCGGCCGCCGGCCCGGCGGGCGGTGGCGGTGGGAAGAAAGATTCGCCCGCCGCACGCGAGCGATCGGCCGATGCGACCGCTGCGCCGAACGAGACCTTGCGGGTGGACATTGAGCGACTGGACCAGCTCATGAACCTGGCCGGGCAACTGGTCATCAACCGCTCGCGGTTCTCGCGGATCGGCGATGGGCTGAAGCAGGCGCTGGCGACCGGCCACAGCTCCCGCGGAGGAGCGGCCTCGGCGCGGGCGTTGCGCGGTTTCTGCGAAGGGTTGGAAAAGCTGCGGGAGTCCAAGAACCCAGCCGCCGATCTGGATATCGTTTGCGGCCGCGCTCACCGGATGTTGGCCGACGTGGAAAACGTGGAACGGCTGGTCTCTCAGATGGGAGAGGTGCGCGGGCTGGCCAATGGGTTGGGCGAGGCGCTGCACCAATTGGACCGGATCTCGGACGGAATCCAGAAGAGCGTGATGGATACGAGGATGGTGCCGATCGGGCCGTTGTTCAACCGCTTCAAGCGGGTAATCCGCGACATCGTGCGGATGAACGGCAAGGAGATCCAACTCGTCATTCGCGGCGAAAAGACGGAACTGGACAAGCGGATGATCGACGAGCTGGGGGACCCGCTGATTCACATGGTCCGCAATTCGGCGGACCACGGGATCGAATCGCCGGAAGAGCGGGCGCGGCTGGGCAAGCCGGAACAGGGGACGATCACGCTGGACGCGTTTCACCGCGGCAACAGCATCGTGATCCAGGTGAGCGACGACGGGAAAGGACTGGATCCGGAGCGGATCCGGGCCAAAGCGGTGCAGAAGGGGATTCTATCGGCCGCGGATGCCGAGCGGCTGACGCCGCAGCAAGCAATCCAACTCATCTGGGAGCCGGGTTTCAGCACCGCCGAGCAGGTGACGGAGATTTCCGGCCGCGGAATGGGAATGGACATCGTGCGGTCGCGGATCGAACAGATCAACGGGATCGTCGACCTGTCAAGCGTGCCTGGGCAGGGGGCGACGATCACAATCAAGCTGCCCCTGACATTGGCGATCATGCCGAGCCTGCTGGCGGAAATCGAAGGGGACGTATTCGCGATCCCGATCGAGGCGATCGTCGAGATCGCGTCGGTGGCCAGCGAGGATTTGATGACGATTCATGGCCGGGAGACGGCGCAGGTCCGGGGGCGGACGATCGGAGTCACGTCGTTATCGGAACTTTTCGTGTGGAATTCAGCCCCCCGGGAGTCGCCGTCCGCCGCGGCGCGGCAGACGCTGGTGATCATAGGCGATCAGGGGCGGGAGATCGGCTTGGCGGTGCACCGGTTGATCGGCGAAAGCGATGTCGTCATCAAGTCGATGGCCGAGAACTTCAAAAACGTCCAGGGGATCGCGGGCGCAAGCATTTTGGGCGACGGCAGGGTGTCGTTGATCCTCGATCATGCGGCGTTAATCGAACTGGCGTCGGCGCCCCGCGTGGGCAACGCCACCTTGTCCAATCGGGAGTAGCAAATGATGCAGGAAACCTTTGAACCGGCGCTGGAGTTTTTGCAGCAGCTATTTCAGGCGGCGACCGCCGAGGCGTCGGTGGCGATGCGCCGCTGGACGCATGGGCAAATCAGCCTCGACTTGAACGGGGTACAAGAATTGCCGTTGGAGGAGGTGTCGACGGCGGTGAGCCTGGGAGACGAGCTGTTGACGATGGTGGTGCTGACGTTCCAGGGGGAAGTCGGCGGGGACATGATTTTGACGTTTGACGAAAACAACGGGCGGCAATTGGCGGCGGCTTTGCTGCATCGCCCGGTCTCGGAATCGCCCGAGTGGACGGCGTTGGAACGATCGGCGTTGTGCGAAACGGGGAATATCCTGAGCTGCGCCTATTTGAACGCCTTGACGCGGTTTATCGGCGTGGAACTGGTGCCGTCTCCGCCGTACTTCGTGCAAGACTACGGGGCGAGCGTGCTGGAGCAGGCGCTGATGGTGCAGGCGGCGCAGGCGGACCGAATTTTGATTTGCTCGACCACCTTCCACCGCGAAGGCGAGGCGCTGAACTGGAATGTGTTTTTCGTTCCGAACGTGGCGATGCGCGCAGCGATCGCGGCGGCGGTCGAAGCGGCGAGCTAGAGTAGACAACCGGCAAGGACACCCTTGGCAGCACTCGATCATGGGTTTGGAAACGTCGATCGCAACCGTCAAGCCGATTTCGGTCGGCATGGGGCAGATGGCCATCGCCAAGCGCCCCGGGACGATTACCAGCGTTCTGGGGTCGTGCGTGGGGATTGCGCTATTTCACCCGCGGACCGCGATCGGGGCCTTTGCGCACGTGGTGATGCCATCTACGGCGGGAAAGCAGTCCCACCCGGCGCGGCACGCCGATACGGCGGTTCCCCATTTGCTCCAGGCGCTTGCCGAGCAAGGGGCGACGACGTTTGGAATGGTGGCCCGAATCGCCGGAGGGGCGAGCATGTTTGGCAGCGGGGGCCCGCTGCAGATCGGCGAGGCGAATATCGCGGCGGTGCGAGCGGCGCTGGCGGCCGTCCGGATTCCGATCGTCGGCCAAGACCTCGGAGGGGTCAAGGGGCGGCGGGTGACGTTTGACTTGACGACCGGCGCCATGACCGTCGAGGCCGTGGGCGAGGCGGCGAGAACCATTTGACCATCCCGGCGGGGCGCGCAGACCCGCAATCCAAGTAGTCGAGCTTTTCCATGAGTCGAACGTTGTTGGTCACCGACGATGCGATGATCATCCGCGAGTTAATCAAGGATGCGGCTTCCCAGGCCGGCTGGACGATCGCGGGAGAGGCGTGCAACGGCAAGGAGGCGGCGGAGCGGTACGCGCAGCTCCGGCCCACCGCGGTCACGCTGGACCTGGTTATGCCGGAATACGATGGACTGTACGCCTTGAAACAGATCATGGAGCAGGACCCGTCCGCCAAGGTGCTGGTAGTGAGCGCGCTTGACCAATCGCAAGTTCTCAAGCAAGCAATAAAGGGGGGGGCAGGCGATTTCGTCGTCAAACCGTTCGACCAGAAGAAGCTGGTGGAGTCGCTGGACCGCCTGGCGCCAGCCTGAGCCGGAAGCCGACCGCCCGGAAAGATCGCCCTGGTTTTCAGATGTGTCGCTCGTCGCGCGGCTATTGCGCGAGCGAATAGAGCAGGACGTTGAGCGCGATCCGCTCGGCATCGTCGCGAACGTAGCCTTCGCATTCCAGTGAGTCGTGCTTTTCCAGGGCGCAGCTCAGGTCGTATTTGGAAAAAATGACCGCGTACCGCCCATCGGGTCCGACCTTGAGGCCCTCTAGTTCCGGCGGGCCGGTGCGGATGCGGGCCTCGCTGCGGTCCCCTTCCCCGCGGACTTGCGGTTCGCGGCGCTTGACTGAAGACAGCTTGAAACCGCCGAAAGTCTCCGTCAGCATCTCGTGGTCGGCCGGGATCGGCTCGAGTTTCTGGCCAGGGAAGATTTGCTCGATTTCCCGGCGGAAAGACTCGGCAAAGGCGCGGTTGGCGCAGACCGCGTCGACGAGCAGCGTTCCTCCACGGTCCTCGGAGAGATAAGCCTTCAACTGTTCGCGCTCGGCCGGAGTCAGCCGAAAGTTGCTCCGCCCGTGCATGAAAACCAAGTGGTGATTGAACAACTGGCGGCTGGTGATTTCGAGCGGCTCGCCGGGGCCGGCGACGCGAATTTTTAGCTCGCGTTCCGCCGCCCGGAGAAGGCTGGGAAGCGCGCCGGGGGCGGCGTCGCACCCGCCGGGGTGCTTGAGCTTGGCGATGTACATGATCGAGCGATCCGACAAGTCGCGCGGCTTGTCGTCCGTCGGCAGCCGGAACAGGTCTTCCTTGCTCTTGAGCTCGCGGTTGGTGGCATAGGCCAGGACGTTGATTCCAATCGAGTACGCGCCAGAGATTTCGGCCGCGACTTTTGGCCCCGGGCGCTTGTCGCGGCTCGTATTCAGCTCCCAGTAGCAGGATAAATTGCCCGCGGGGTCGTCGGCGGGGCGGGGCGGCGGGGCGTAGACGACGCAGGTCCGGCAATCGAAGTTGATGCCCAGCAGCGGCCGCTGCTGGTCGGGAGCGACCAGTTCCTCGGCGTGCCAGACCGGATGGCTAGGGGGCAGCAACTGCAATCGATGCTCCGGGCGGTCGGCGAACATCCGCTCCATGAGGCGGCGGAAACCGGCGTCGAAGCTCTTCGGATCGGCGTCCCGCGAATCCGGTCCGGCGGCCTGTCCGCAGCAGGCTTCCGCAAAGATGAAGCCCCCGCGGTCGATGTAATCGCGGAGCCGTTTGACCTGTTCGTCGTTGATTTCCGGCTCGAGGCTACCGTTGATGAAGAGTACTGGCGCTTGCAGGAGATCCTCGACCGTGGCCTTGCGAATATCGATCGTCTGCCAGGAAAGGCCGATCGGGAAATCTTTCTTCCATTTGACTTCCACGTAGCTGGTCAAATGGGCCACGTCGTGGCGGTGGCGATTCCAGTCCTCGCCCGGACCATGCTCCAACTTGCCGACGACGACGGGTCGTCGCCCCTTGGCCAGAAACAACAGCGCCAAGGAGGTGGCGATCTCCTCATCTTCTTCGATCGGGTTATCGCGGCCCCCCTTCCACGAGCCGTTGGCGTCGTGCCCGCGGTGGTTCACGAGCATTTCCGCCCCTTCGCGGTACCAATCGTGCTGGCCGATCAAGCGGCGACCGCTCAATCGCCCCACCCGCTCCAGGGCGTAAAGGTAGTAAAAGTGCCAGCCGCGGCCGGCGCCGCGGGCAGATTCGGGATTGTCCTGAATGGTGAAGTGCCGCCGCAGCCAATCGATCGCCTTGTCGACCGAATCGTCCGGCGCCTGCTTGCCACAGCAGCGGACCGTGTCCCCTTCGATGGCGGCGTCGCTATTGGCCTGTTTGGAGGCGGAAATAAGCATCGAGGCGATGCCTGCGCAGGTCATGCTGCCGGTGCCGGCGGATTCTGGTTCTCGGAGCTTGCTGTTGGGCTTCACGTATCCCCAGG
Organism: Pirellulales bacterium; assembly: GCA_022842745.1. GTDB lineage: Bacteria > Planctomycetota > Planctomycetia > Pirellulales > JALHPA01 > JALHPA01. The sequence goes on along the minus strand of JALHPA010000047.1, from coordinate 1,489 downwards.
AAAAGTCGCTGTTCTGGCAGCCCTGCCAATAGGCGTGAGCCAGGTTCCAGGTTTGGGCGTTGCAGGGGACTCCGACCCGTTCGGCTTCGTACAGGGCAAGCATGGCGAACTGGGTATTGGAGTTGTCGCCGCCGGGGATGTTGCCGTATCCCCAGGCCCCTTTTCGGGGTCCATCCTTGTTCTGGCGCGCCTCCAGCCAGTCGACGTTGCGTTTGATGAGCAGCAGATCTTTTTCCGGCTCGGCGGCGCAGAGGACCATCGTGATGACCGACGTGCTATAGGTCATCGTCGGTTTGAGGGCGCGCAAATGCCGGAGCGAGCGCTGAATGTGCTCGTCTTCGACCGGCACTCCGGCGTTCAGGAGGGCCAAAGTAGCGAGCCCGGAACGGCCGCCAGGGTAGACGTCGCTTTCGCGCCACTGGCCGTTGGCCTTGTTCTGTTGCTTCTTGAGGAAGCTGACGGCGCGATCGATGGCCGACTTTACCTGTTCGGCGGTGACCTCGGGCTGCGCATGGGCGATGCCGCTGTTGAGAACGGCGGCCAACAATGCCGCCGAGGCACAGGTCACCCAACGGCTGGTTTTCTGTCGGAAAACCGAAACAGCAAACATGGGAGGCATCCTTCGCTGGTCGACCGGGCGAGACCGTAGCAGGCAACCGTCGGCGGTGCGTGCCGCGCATCGGTCCACAGCCGGCGAGTCGTCCTAACCATTCTACGATTAACCACTTACAATGCCAAACGGTAGGCGCGCCGATTGCTGCTTTGGGGCGGGCCGAATAAGATGAACTTGCCAGCGTCGCCGCAACGCAAAGCAGGCGGATTAGGAAATTTGGCCCTTTTTTTCCAGGACGACCTTTGGCCACGAAGCCCCGCAGTCTAGGCGACATTCTGCAAGAATTCAGCCAGCATCGGCAGGTGATGCAGGAGGAATTGCAAAAAGTCATCGTCGGACAGAACGAAGTGATCGAGCAACTGTTCGCCGCGATTTTCACGCGGGGGCATTGCCTCCTGGAAGGGGTGCCGGGCTTGGCCAAGACGTTGATGGTCAGCACGATGGCCCGGATCTTGGACGTGGGGTTCAAGCGAATTCAGTTCACGCCGGACTTGATGCCCAGCGACATCACGGGGACCAACGTGCTGGAGGAAGACGAGCACGGGAAACGCACGTTCCGGTTCATGGACGGTCCAATCTTCACCAACATCCTGTTGGCCGACGAAATCAACCGGACTCCCCCGAAGACGCAAGCGGCGCTGCTGCAAGCGATGCAGGAGCGGGAAGTTTCGGTCGGCCAGACGACGTATACGCTGCCGGAACCGTTTTTCGTCATCGCCACGCAGAATCCGATCGAGCAGGAAGGGACGTATCCGCTGCCCGAAGCGCAATTGGACCGGTTCATGTTCAATATCAAGGTCGGGTACCCGACCGCCAGCGAGGAGGAGCAGATTCTGAGTTCGACCACGCGCAACGAGCGGCCGGAGATCCGCAAGG
>JALHPA010000046.1 GCA_022842745.1 Pirellulales bacterium | reverse complement strand
CCGCCCCAGCATTTATCATTGCCGGCTGGACGGCTCGAAGCTGCGGCGAGTTGCGACAGGAGTGTGGAATCCGTTTGGGATGTGCGTGGACGGGAATGGTTCGGTGTTCGCGACGGACAACGATCCGGATAGTTCGCCGCCGTGCCGGTTGTTGCACGTGATCGAAGGGGGGGACTACGGATTTGAGTTTCGCTACGGGCGGAGCGGGCTGCATCCGTTTCTAAGCTGGAACGGGGAGGCGGCGTGGACCGTGCCGATGGTTACGGGGACCGGCGAGGCGCCGTGCGAGATTATTCCGTACGACGGGGGGCTGTTGGTTGTGTCGTGGGCGGACAATCGGCTGGAGCAGTACACGTTGCGGCCGAAGGGGACTTCCTACTCCGCCGAGCGGGAGATCGTGGTGAGCGGGACGATGGGATTTCGGCCGGTCGGGTTGGCGGCGACGAAGGATGGCACGCTGTACGTGAGCGACTGGGCGAGTGCAAGTTATGAGCTGCCTGGGACGGGGCGGATCTGGCGGCTGCGGCCGAAGACGCGGCCGTCGACCGCGGCGCCGCCGCCGTGCGAAGACTTGAGCGGTGTTTATGCCGCAAATGACATGAGCCTGATGAATATATTGCAGGCGGCGGATCCGTTTGTGCGCGCGGCAGCGACGCATCGGCTGGGGCAGATTTTGAGCGAGAAACCGGAGCAGCGGGGGGCGTTTGAGGAGTCGCTTGCCAGCGGTGTGGATACGGATATTCGCTGCGTTATCGCCGCGTTGCACCGTTCCGACTGGCGGGAGGGGCGGAAGTACGCCGGGCGTTTTCTGAAGAGTCAATCCGGGGAGGTGCGGTTTGCGGCGTTGAAATGGATTGCCGACGAGCGGTTGAAGGAGTTTCGACCGCAAGTGGAACAGTTGTTGTCCGATCCGGAGTTGACCCCCGAGGTGCTGACCGGGGCGCTGGCGGCGCTGGAGAGGTTGGGCGAGGGGGACGGGCGGGCGCGGTCGCGCGAAGCGGTATTGATGGAAAAATTGCAAGATGAGAAGGGTCGTCCGCGGCAGCGAGCGCTGGCGCTGCGAATGATGCCTGCGGATTCGGAGGAGTTGAACCTCCCATTGTTGCGGCGGTTGGTCGATAGTACGGACCTGGAATTGCGGTTGGCGGCGGTGCAGGCGATGCGCACCGCACCGGACGACCGGATGGAATTGCTGGCGGAGATCGCGGCGGACGAGCGGCGGAGCGCGCAAATCCGGGCCGAGGCGATTGCGGGGCTGGCGGGTTCGAGCGATCACAAGGAGCTGTTGCTGCGGCTGGCGGTGGGGAACGAGAAGCTGCGGGGAGATGCGCTGCGATCGCTCGTCGATGTACCGCTAACGGCGGGGGATCGGGAGGCGTTGGCGGCGATCAAGGACGAGCCGGGGGTTGCGCGGCTGCTGGGGGAGAAGCCGGCGGATTTGCCGCCGCTGGACGATCTGGCGGCGTGGCGGCGGCGGGCGGAGGGGACCGGGAACGCGGGGGCTGGGGAGCGGATTTTCTTTCACGCGAAGGTGGGATATTGTGCGCGCTGCCACCGGTTCGAGGGACGGGGGAACCAGGTGGGTCCGGACTTGACATTCATTCATCGCAGCGCGAGCCGGGATTCGTTGTTGCAGTCGATCGTGCAGCCGTCGCGGGACGTAGGGCCGGGATTCCGGTCTTGGAACATACGGATGGAAGATGGCCGGACATTGACGGGGATATCATTGCGGAAGGGGAGCGGCACGGAGGATTATTTGGGGAGCGATGGGCGGGAATTTTCGGTCGCGACGGACGAAATAGAATCGCGGCAAGAGGTTCCGACATCGATCATGCCGGAGGGGCTGCCGCACCAGCTTACGGCGGAGGAGTTGAGGGATTTATTGGCGTTTTTGCTAAGGCAGTGACCACACGGGCCTGAGAATTGGCTGGGCGAACCCGGTGTTATGGATCGAGACTCGAGTATGTTGGTTTTAGGTCGCGGGAGACCCCTTTACGTTCTGATGTTTCCGTTGGCGGCGGCGATCGTTTATCCCGACAAGGTGGCGGTGTGGTTCGGATCGGTGACCCACACTGCCGCGGATTGGCGGCATGTGGTGCTGTTTGAAGTGGTAGCGCTTGGCGTTTCGTATGTGGCGGTACCGTGGATCGTGGCCCAATATTCGTTTGGCCGTACCTGGCACTTCGCGGTTTTTGTAGGAGTCTTGCTTGCGCTTCGAGTGATTAGCTGGGCGGTAAGCGACTTGTTCTTTGTGGACGAGAACAGTTATTGATCTCGCGCTATCGCGCTCGTTTGACCAGTCTGGCGGGGGGCACTAAACTCAGCTTGGCGGCGGTTGGGTGGCCGGAGGGGTGGAGTCGGGCCGAGGTTTTTTTTGAGCATGGCCATGGATCCCGTGCATTTGGCGATCGCATTTTTGCCGCTGTCTTTGTATCTGGTGGTGTTTGGGATCGCTAATTTGCTGCGGCGGCCGCGGTTGACGACGGGGGCGCGGAACGCGGCAGGGCTGGGGGGGGCGGTTTCGGGGTTCGCGGTGGTGGGCCCGATTTCGTTGTTCTTGCCGGAATCGGCGGCCAATGCGTTTGGGGTGTGGGTGTGGGTGTTGATGCTGGCGTTTTACGTGTTGTGCGTGACGCTGGCGATACTGATGGCTCGGCCGCGGTTGGTGATATTGAACCTGGCGGTGGAGCAACTGCGGCCGCTATTGGCGGAGGTGGCGGCGCGGATGGATGGGGAGGTGCGGTGGGCGGGGGACAGCCTGGTGCTGCCGCAGGTGGGGATGCAGTTTCACGTGGATAATTATCCGCCGATGCGGAGCATTGCGCTCGTTGCAATTGGGGAGCGGCAGAGTTTCACAGGTTGGCAGCGGCTGGAGCGGGAGCTGCGGCAGGCGCTAAAGAGCATGGAGGTCGACCGGAACCCGCGGGGATTCAGCCTGTTGGCGGCGGGGCTGATCCTGGCGAGCTGGCCTTTGTATCTGATGGTGCGGGATGGGCACCCGGTGGCGCAGAGCCTGCGAGAGATGTTGCGGCTGTGAAGCCGCGGGAGCAAGTCTCTTAGCGAGCCACAGCCGAGGTTAACCGTTGAGGACTTTTAGCTCGGCGAGATGGTGGGCGGTGCCGACGAGCCGATCCCAATTGGCCTGGATGTATTCGGGCGGGCCGCCGATCTGGGCGACGACCTGGGCCACTTCTTGCGTGGGGACCATTTCGATGGCATTCCAGGGGCAGACGGTGAGCTCGTAGGGGTTGGATTTTTTCTGGGGGATGTGGACGCAGACTTCGCAGCCGACGCAGCGCTCGAGGTCGATCTCGCAGAAGCTTTGCAGGTTGTGGAAGCTGTCGTATTGCTGGACTTTGACGATGCAATCGACAGGGCAGACTTCCAGGCAGGCTTCACAGCCGGTGCAGTTGTCGGCATTGATGACCGCCAACTCTTTGGGCAACTTTTTGCGGGGACCTTGTTTGGCCATGGTCGTCAGCCCTAGTAAAGCAATGTGAATGTTTTCACAAAGGGGATCGGCAGCATTTACACATCAAGTATAGCGAAAAGTCCCAAGGTGGCCAGCGGTTGGCGCGGAGAATGCGCGAAGGGCGCGGGCCGCCGATGCGAAGGGGGCGGCTGAGGGTCGAGAGGGAGCATCTGGCACGGCAATTGCTAAAGCGGGAGGAGTCGGAGGAAGAAAAACAAATCAAACCAGGCAAAACATTGGAAGCCGAAACGTGATGACACTACCTCGAGCGATGATGGCGACGGACGACAGCCGCGAAATCGAACAGCTTCGTGCGCGGATTCGCAACAGTTGGAGCGCCGCGGAGCGACGACGACGGGTCCACCAAGCGCGGCGGATTCAGAGAGCGCTGATGATATTGGCGGGGCTGCGCGGGGCGCTGTAAAACGCCCCAACCGTTGCGCCGTGTTACAGGCCCCGACCGATTGTGGGCGCGGCCGGGGCCGGCAAGAGGCGGGGTGGGCGCGTGGATTGGTCAGCAATGGATCAAGGGCCGTCGGCGGGGGGTTGGGCCAGGAGGCGTTTGGCCTCTTTCAGGAGGAAGGCCGCGTCTTTGTATGGCTCGGAGGAGATATCTTGCCAGCGGACGAGGCCGCCGCGATCAATGAGGAAGGCGCCGTGCAGCGGGAGATGTTCGAAATCGTCGTAGCAGCCGTAGCGCTTGAAGAAGCGAAGGTTGTGGTCGGAGAGGAGCGGGAAGGGAAATCCACCGGGGAGTTTGCAGGTGGCGTGGGACTTTTGCAGGTCGGAAAGGTCGTCGGTGCTGATCGCGACCAGTGAGATGCCTGCGTCGGCGAATTGCTGGGTGAGGGGTGCGAAGGCGTTGAGTTGCTCGACGCAGTGGAGGCAGCCGTAACCGAGGTAGAAGAAGACGATCACGGGCTTGCCTGCGTAGTCGGATTGCAGGGAGACGGGTTTGTTTTCGGCGGTGGGGAGGGTGAAATTGGCGGCAGGCCAGGGGCGCCAGCGGAAGGGACCCAAGGAGTCGAGTTCGGGGCGTTGGCCGACGTCATTGGGCTGTTGGTAGGGGATTCGCCAATCGCCGGAGTAGCCGCAGGCAACAGCGAGGGGGTCGAGGCGGCGGAAGGGGGGCAGGTTTGGCTCGATATGGGCCGAGAGGGCGCGGAGGCGTTCGAACGTTTGTTTGGCGGCTTGCAATTTGTCCGGATCGAGCGAGGGGGGGGAGAGCTTTGAAACGTCGACCGCGGTGGAAGCGGCAGGGGTTGAAGAGGATTTGGGAGGGGAGATAATCGCGGTGACCGTCTCATTGGGATCGCTTGCGGTTGGGGCCGGCGAGGCGAGGGGCGATGCCGGAGCCGGGGGAGAGGCTGGCTGAACAGTAGCGGTCGCGGATGCCGAGGCAGCGTCGGCGGTAGTGTTGACCGCGGGAGCAGGGGCGGCCGGGGGGAGAGTGGTTGAGGCGGCCTGGAATTGGAGGTGGGCCAGGAGGGCGAGGGGGAGGACCTGGTTTTTGTTGTCGTCGACAGCTTGCGCGGCGAGTTGGAGCGCCTTTTCGCGGTTGCCTGCGCGGAACGTGGCGAGGGCGAGGTCGGTTTTGCGAAGGTCGCCGGCTTTTTCGTAGGCGGCGAGAGCTGAGGCAAAGTCCCCCGTGGCGGCGGCGCGGGCGCCTTCGACGTGGGCGATGGCCTTTTCGAGATCGCGGATGCGGTCGTCGAGTTTGCGACGGGCTTCGGCGCGGTCCTTCGCGACCTGGTCGGACGGCTTTTCGCCAGCGGGAGGATCAGCGGTTTTCGCTGGGGCGGCGTCTTTTGGGTCGGCAGTTACATTCGGGTCGGCAGTTACGTTCGGGTTGGCGGTGTTGTTCGCGCCGGCGGTTGACTTGTTTTCGGTTGTGGGAGAGGGGGCTGTTTGTTCCGCGCGGGCCTTGGCGAGGGCATCGTTGAGCCGGGCGAGGGTTTCGGCGCCCTGGAGTTGATTGCCAAGATTGAAATGGGCGACGCCGAGCCAGCGGAGGCGGCGGATTTCATCGGCGGGGTCGTCGGCGGTGTTGAGGTAGACGGTGTCGGCTAGTTGGACCAATTCGGACCAAAGTTCAAACTGTGTGAGGGCTTCGTAGAGGCGGTCGCGGCCCATGGCGGCGCCGCTGCCGCGGTTGGCGGCGTCGTTGTGTTTGGGGTGCTGGGGTAGCTCGACCATGTTTTTGGCGAGCGAGATGGAATCGTGGGCGCGGCCGACGTAGGTGAGGTTGCGGGCGAGCCACTCGTTGTTGTGGGCGTAGTTGTGGATTTGGTAGGGGAGGACGCGGTCCTCAAGCATGTGGCGATGGTCGACGCGGGCAGAGGCTTCTTGCTGGTAGACGGCGTCATGGTAGCGGTGGAGTTTGGAGTAGGTGTGGCCGGGCATGTGCCACATGTGGGCGATCGAGGGGGCCGACTGACCACAGCGGGCGGCGCTGGCGAGGGCACGTTCGGCCTTGGAATCGTCCCAGAGGTGGATGCGATAGTGGTGGGCGGGATGCATCGGCTCGACCTGGAATATCAAATCGAGGAGGGAATCGACCGTCTGGGGGCTATGGATGGGGAGGGAGTCTTTCGAGTTCCAGATTTGATAGGCGAGGAAGGCTTTGGCTTCGAGGTCTGCGGGGAATTCCTGGACAATGCGCTCGAGGGCGTGGATGTATTCCTGGCGGCGGGATTTTTCGGCCTGTTTGCGGCGCTCTTCGGATTCTTTGCGAGCGGACTCGGTTTCCGCGGAGCCCGGGTTGGGTTTCTCTTTGGGGGGCGCCTCCGCGGCTGAGGGGACTGAAGCGGCGGATGCTGCTGCGGGGGGAGCGGCGGCCGGCGAGGTGGGGGTCTGCTCCTGTTGCTGTTCGGATTTTTTTGTGCGGGCTTCTTCTTCGGAGTTGAACTTGTCGAGGGACTCGTAGTAGGCGCTGAGGGCTTCGATGTAGAGGGATTCCCGGCGGCCGAGGCCGGACTTGCGTTTGACGGCTTCGCGGATGAACTTGGTGGCGCGGTCGGCGTTGTTGACGTTGGCCATAGCGAGGCCCCAGTAGGGCATCGGGGCGGTCGGCTCGAGGGCGGCCGCCTGGCGGAAGGAGCGCTCGGCCTCCCAGTACCAGAAGCCGTGGAGCTGGCCGACGCCTTGCTCGAAGAACTTGTGGGCGAGGGGGACGGTCATGCCGCTGGGGAAATGGACCGTGCCTGTCCCGCGCATGAGGTAGGCGGCCTGGCGGGGGCCTTCGTCGAAGGCTTCGCCATGCACGGAGTGGCCGGGGAGCGGCCCGGCGGGATTGGATTGCGACGGTGTTGGAGAAGTTTGAGCGGACGGGTCCTGGGGGGAGGCCTGTGGAGCGGCGGGGTCAGGATCGGCGGCGTGGGAGTCGCCGATGCAGAGGGTCAGGAGGAGGATGATAAGGAGCAGGGAGAAACGAGCTTGGGGAAGCATGGGAGGGGCGCCAGGGAATAAGCGATGAAAAGGTAGACGCGAGGGAGCGGGTCGAGGTAGGAGAGAAATGCGAGCGGAATTCCGCAATTTTAGATGGGAGCGGAGTGAATTGGAATGCGCGGGGTGGAAGGAGAACCGGCAGAACAGCGCGCTTCTGGAATGGAGAAAGGACCCCGAGCGCGGATGGGAGGAATGCCTGGCCGGGGGCAGAGTTGAGTGCGGTGGGCGGCTTGCCAAGGGGGCGGTGAAGCGGTAGTTTTCAGGGTTTACGATCAGGCAGGGACGGTGGAATAACGCGGATGATTGCGGGAAACGGAGACCATCGACGGATCGTGATCACTGGGGTGGGACTGACTGCGCCGAATGGCAATAGTCTGGCCGAGTTTCGCGAGAGCCTGCTGGCGGGGCGGAGCGGGGTGAAGAACTACGAGATTCGGTACGTGGGGGCGACGCACGCTGGGGTGTGCGCGTTCGACGAGCTGCGGCACCAGAAGAAGAAGGAGGTGCGGCGGGGGACGCGGGCGGGGAGCGTGGGGATTTATTGCGCGAACGAAGCGGTGCGGGACAGCGGTCTGGACTGGGAGAACGTGGACAAATCGCAGGTGGGGATTTATGTCGGCGTGACCGAGCACGGGAACGTGGAGACGGAGAACGAGATTTTTTCGCTGCAGGGGTTCGATTACGACACGAAGTTCTGGTCTCACCATCACAATCCGCGGACGGTGGCGAACAACCCGGCGGGGGAGATATCGCTGAACTTGGGGATCACGGGGCCGCATTACACGATTGGGGCGGCGTGCGCCGCGGGGAATGCGGGGTTGATTCAGGGCGCCCAGATGTTGTTGCTGGGGGAATGCGACGTGGCGCTGGCAGGGGGGGTGTCGGAGAGCATTCACACGTTTGGAATTTTCGCCAGTTTCAAGAGCCAGGGGGCGTTGGCCAAGCACGAGGATCCGGCGAAGGCTTCGCGGCCGTTCGACCGGGGACGGAACGGGATCGTGGTGGCGGAGGGGGGATGTATTTACGTATTGGAGCGGATGAGCGATGCGGCGGCGCGGGGAGCGAAGATTTATGGGGAGTTGGTCGGGCACGCGATGAACAGCGACGCCAGCGACTTTGTGCTGCCAAATTCCGAGCGGCAGGCGCAGTGCGTGCGGACGGCGTTGCGGCGGGCGGGGTTGGAGCCGGAAGATATCGACATTGTGAGCACGCACGCGACAGGGACGACGTCGGGGGACGCGCAAGAGAGCGCGGCATTGCGGGAGGTGTTTCAGGGGGGCCTGAAGACGCGGTTCAACAACGCCAAGAGCTTTATCGGGCATGCGATGGGGGCGGCGGGATCATTGGAACTGGCCGGAAATTTGCTGGCTTTCGAGGACCGGATGTGCCACGCGACGATCAACGTGGATGACTTGGATCCTGAATGCGCGGTGCCGGGATTGGTTATCAACGAGCCGGAACCCCTGGGCGAAGTGAACACGATCCTCAATAATTCGTTCGGAATGCTGGGGATCAACTCGGTGGTGATCATCAAACGGGTGTAACGGGTCGAAATTCGCGGAGGCCGGATTGGGCGGAGCGAAGTTTGCCTGGGACGGCGTACCCAGCGGAAGTCATACGAAATACGGCGTGGAGACGGGCGGCATGATTGCTGCTGAGATACGGAACGAGATTTTGGACATCCTGTCGGACATTGTTCCGGACGAGGATCTGAGCCAGTTGGACGATTCGCTTCCGTTTCGGGAGCAGATCGAGCTGGACAGCATGGATTTTCTGGACATTGTGATGGAGCTGCGGAAGCGGCATCGGATTCAGATTCCGGAGGATGACTACGTGGAGCTGAATACGATGGCAGGGACGGTGCGGTACTTGGAGCCGCTGATGAAGGACATCCGGCCGAGTTAGGAGCAGGCCGTTGCAAGCGGGGCCGGGGGGCGTCGTGGAGCGGCAGCCGGGGTGGAAGGGTGCGGCGCGCGATGTATGACGCAGAACGCTATGACGCGGTCATCATTGGGGCGGGGATGTCGGGGCTGGCGGCGGGGATACGGCTGGCCCATTTCGGCAAACGGGTGTGCATTCTGGAACGGCACACCACGATTGGGGGTCTGAACTCGTTTTATCGGCTGGGGGGCCGGAATTACGATGTTGGTCTGCACGCGGTGACCAATTTCACGCCGAAGGGGACGAAACGGGGTCCTTTGGCGCGGCTGCTGCGGCAATTGCGGATGGCGTGGGAGGATTTGGAGCTTTCGCCGCAGTTGGAGAGCGAGATCGCATTTCCACAGGCGCGGCTGCGATTTTCCAACGATTTTGGGTTGCTGGAGAGCGAGGTGGGGCGGGTCTTTCCGGATCAGCGGGGGGCGTTTGCGCGGCTGGTGGGGCGGCTGTTGGACTACGACGATCTGGACCGTCCGGAGGCGGGGGCTTCGGCGCGGGGAATCGTGGAAGAGGAGATCGGGGATCCGCTGCTCGTGGAGATGCTGTTTTGCCCGCTCATGTATTATGGGAGCGCGCGGGAAGAGGACATGGAGTTTGGGCAGTTCAGCGTGATGTTCAAGAGCGTATTTCAGGAGGGGTTTGCGCGGCCGCGGGCTGGGGTGCGGGCGATTTTGAAGTTGCTGACGCGGCGGTACAAGGAGTTGGGGGGGGAGTTGCGGCTGCGGGCGGGGGTGCGGCGGATTGTGGGGAGGGAGGGGGAGGCGGCAGGAGTAGAATTGGAGAATGGGGATTTCGTGGGCGCACTCAAGGTGATTTCTTCGGCGGGATGGCCGGAGACGATGCGGTTGTGCGGGGAGGAGTTGTCGCCGCCCGAGGCAGCGCCGGTGGGGCAGTTGTCGTTTATCGAATCGATTTCGATACTGGACCGGCAGCCGCGGGAGCTGGGATATGAGAAGACGATCGTGTTTTTCAACGATCACCCGAAGTTTGAGTGGCGTCGGCCAAGCGGGGAGATTTCCGACGTGCGGAGCGGGGTGATTTGTTCGCCGAACAACTTCGCGTATGCGGAGG
>JALHPA010000045.1:7502-10014 GCA_022842745.1 Pirellulales bacterium | reverse complement strand
AATACACACAGAACTCGTAAGGGTGCGGGCGGAGGCGGAGGGCGTCGACTTCGCGCTCGCGCTTGTAGCGGACCCAGGTTTCAATCACGTCGGGGGTAAAGACGTCGCCGCGGAGGAGAAACTCGTGGTTATCGGCGAGGGCGTTGAGCGCTTCGTCGAGCGAGCCGGGGGTTTTGGGCACGCTGGCCAGTTCTTCGGGGGGCAGGTCGTAAATGTCCTTGTCCAGCGGCTCGCCGGGGTGAATCTTGTTCTGGATGCCGTCCACGGCCGCCATCAGGATGGCCGAAAACGAGAGGTACGGATTGCAGCTTGGATCGGGGCAGCGGAACTCGACCCGCTTGGCCTTGGGGCTGGGGCTGTACATGGGAATGCGGCAGGAGGCGGATCGATTGCGCTGAGAATACGCCAGGTTGACCGGGGCCTCGTAGCCGGGGACCAGCCGCTTGTAGCTGTTGGTGGTCGGATTGCTGAAGGCCAGAATGGCGGGGGCATGGCGTAGGACGCCGCCGATCGCGTACAGGGCCATTTCGCTCAGGCCGGCGTAGCCGCTGCCGGCAAACAGCGGCTCGCCATTCTTCCAGAAGGAAAAGTGCGTGTGCATGCCCGAGCCGTTGTCGCCGTACAGCGGCTTGGGCATGAACGTGACGGTTTTGCCGTATTTTTTGGCGACGTTCTTGATGATGTACTTGTACAAGCACATCGAATCGGCCATTCGCACCAGCTCTTGGAAGCGGAGATCGATTTCGCACTGACCGGCCGTAGCGACTTCGTGGTGCTGGGCCTCGACGTCCATGCCGCAGTCGATCATGGTCTGCATCATTTCGTTGCGCAAATCCATGAGCTGGTCGGCGGGGGGGACGGGAAAGTAACCTTCCTTGTGGCGCAGCTTGTAGCCAAGGTTGGGGTTCTCGATCCGGCCGCGGTTCCATTCCCCTTCGATGCTGTCGAGGTGGTAGTACCCTTCGTGGGCGTTCTGGTCGAAGCGGACGTCGTCGAAGACGAAGAACTCGGCCTCCGGCCCGATAAAGCAGGTATCGGCGACGCCGGTCCCTTTGAGATAGTTGACCGCCTTGCGGGCCACATTTCGCGGGTCGCGGGAGTAATCCTCGCGCGTGATCGGGTCCTGGATGTTGCAGATCATCCCCAGGGTGGGGAGGGCCGTGAACGGGTCGAGAACCGCCGTGTCGGGCTGGGGGACGAGGATCATGTCGCTTTCGTTGATCGCCTGCCAGCCGCGGATGCTGGACCCGTCAAACCCCAGGCCGTCCTCGAACACGTCCTCGTCCAACTTGCTCACGGGGATCGTGAAATGTTGCCACAGGCCGGGAAAATCCATGAATCGCAGATCGACCGCCTTAACGTCCTTTTCCCGGCAGAGGGCAAGCACTTCGCGTGGTTTCATGATGAACGGTTCCTGAGTGGTTCCGAGGTTATGTCGAAATCGCGCAACTATTTCCGCCCGGATGGGCATGATACGACTTGCGCCGGTCGCTGCAAACATCCAACGGCTGGCAATCGAACACGCCAGGGCGCTTGACAGGGGCGCTGGAGGTGATTTTACTAGCTTTTCCTGCCTACCGACGGGCGCCGCGGGCGCCCCATGCTGGAGTTGCCGTCCCGCGGCGACGGCCGATCGGGCGTATCCTGCCTGCCCGAGGTTTTATCTTCGATTCTGGGAGACCGACACGATGAAGAAGTTGTGGTGCGCGTTGACTTGCGGCGTGGTAGCGCTGGCATTTGCCAGCGGATTTTCGACGGCCCCGGCCTGGGCGATCAAGCCGTTTGAGGTCGAGTTCAAAAAGACCTACTACAAGCCGGAGAGCAAGGATCCGAAGGAAAAAGAGCTGGCCGCCGCAATCGACAAGATTACCACCGAGGTGGAAGGCGAAGACGGCAAAGTGAAGAACTCTTGCAACATTTGCCACGTGGCCAAGAAGAAGAAGGAAGTGCGGAACGAGTACGGTCAGAAGCTGGCGGAACTCTTGGACAAAAAGGCCGACAAGGACAAGCCGGAGAAGATTCAGGACGCGCTGAAAAAGGTCGCGGAAATGAAGTCCGAGAAAGGGCCGACTTACAGCGAGCTGATCAAGAGCGGCAAGCTACCGAGCGCCGAATAGCCTGTGGGGGGCGAGTTCCCCCGGCGGAGCGACTTCCGACGGCTCGAACGAAGCGATCCAGCCCAAGCGGCGTGCATCGGCGCCCGCTTGGGCTTTCTGTTGCGCTGCCGAGCGCGCTGGCGTGCGAACTGAGCAGAGATGCACCGCAGGCATAAGCGGAGCCGCGGGGATGCGAACCGAAAAAGGCAACTTCCAAGCGCGAGCCGAGCGGTTAACCGCCGCCACCGCCGCCACCTCGCCCGCCGCGATTTCCGCCTCCTCCTTGACCACCGCCGCCTCGGCCAAAGCCACCGCCGCCAAACCCGCCACCTCCAAAGCCCCCGCCGCCAAACCCACCGGGTCCGCCGCCGCCGCCGCGGCCGAATCCGCCGCCGCCGGGTCCCGCGCCGCGGGGG